>NZ_QEZH01000025.1:0-187748 GCF_003993515.1 Xanthomonas sp. BRIP62415 | reverse complement strand
CCCCAATCCCCACCCCGCATGCACCACGGCACAACGCCCTGGCGCCACATGCCGCAGCGCTGGCTGCTGCACGGCTGCGCGAGTGCGACGCTGCTAGAATGGCGGTCCCTTTCCATCCGCCGCGCCATCGCGGCCGCAGGAGCTAGTGAACATGGCAATCAAGGTCGGCATCAACGGATTCGGTCGCATCGGCCGCAACGTGCTGCGCTCTGCGGTGCAGAACTTCGCCAATGACATCGAGATCGTGGCCATCAATGACCTGCTCGAGCCCGATTACCTCGCCTACATGCTGCAGTACGACTCGGTGCATGGCCGCTTCAAGGCCGATGTGTCGGTCGACGGCAACACGCTGATCGTCAACGGCAACAAGATCCGCCTGACGCAGGAGCGCGACCCGGCCAACCTCAAGTGGGATGCGGTCGGTGCCGACGTGGTGATCGAGTCCACCGGCCTGTTCCTGACCAAGGAAACCGCGCAGAAGCACATCGACGCCGGCGCCAAGAAGGTGATCCTCTCGGCACCGTCCAAGGACGACACGCCGATGTTCGTGTTCGGCGTCAACGACAAGACCTACAACGGCGAAGCGATCGTCTCCAACGCCTCGTGCACCACCAACTGCCTGGCGCCGCTGGCCAAGGTGATCAACGACAAGTGGGGCATCAAGCGCGGCCTGATGACCACCGTGCACGCGGCCACCGCGACGCAGAAGACCGTGGACGGCCCGTCGAACAAGGATTGGCGCGGCGGGCGCGGCATCCTGGAGAACATCATTCCGTCCTCCACCGGTGCCGCCAAGGCCGTGGGCGTGGTGATTCCCGAGCTCAACAAGAAGCTGACCGGCATGAGCTTCCGCGTGCCGACCTCGGACGTGTCGGTGGTCGACCTCACTGTCGAGCTGGAAAAGCCGGCCACCTACGCCGAGATCTGTGCCGAAGTGAAGGCGCAGAGCGAAGGCGCCTTGAAGGGCGTGCTGGGTTACACCGAAGACAAGGTCGTGGCCACCGACTTCCGCGGCGAAACCTGCACCTCGGTGTTCGATGCCGACGCCGGCATCGCGCTGGATTCGACCTTCGTCAAGCTGGTGTCCTGGTACGACAACGAGTGGGGCTATTCCAACAAGTGCCTGGAAATGGTGCGGGTTGTCGCGAAGTAAACCTCGCGCCTAGGCGACGAGTGAAGGCCCCGGCATGCCGGGGCCTTTCGTTTTGTATGTGCCGGAACGTGACGTGTGCTGATGCCGTCACCGCGTCGTCGGCAGTACGGGAAGTGGACTTTGCGAGGCCCACGTGCGCTAATTTGCGGGCACGGCGGTCGTTCCCGTGTCGTGTACGAAGGATCGGGGAACTCCATGGATCGAGAGAACAAAACTCATGAGTAAATTTCTGGCGGGCGTATTGGCGCTCGGTGTGGTGATTGCGGTGTCGGCTCCGTCGACCACTTGGGCCGCGAAAAAGCAGACCGGTACGCCGGCCTGGATGAATGCCGATGGCGAGGTGATCAAGTCGGCCGATGTCGAGGCGGGCTATGGCGAAACGGTCAAGGGCATCAACGATTACGAAGGCGAGATCACCGGCAAGCCGGCGCCTGACAGCAAGTTCACCCAGCTGAAGATCGGCATGCCGATGAAGCAGGTCACCGACCTGATTGGTCAGCCGAACGATCAGGGCTCCTACGTGACCGGCAAGGCGTTCATCCCGTTCTTCTTCGGCGGCGACCGCTACCGGTATGAGATGGCCTACAAGGGCCAGGGGCGTCTGGTGTTCGCTGGCAAGTCGATGGACACCGGCGGCAACCTGATCTGGATCATCCATAACAAGAACGACAGCGGCTACCGCGAATGATGTTCAAACGCCCGGTTCTACCGGGCGTTTTTCTTGGGGGCATGTCGATGCATGTAGCCATTGCGTGCCGGTGCCCCTGGCGGCATCGTGTCGCTGCGCTTCAGCCAGTGACTGGCTGCCCAGACGCGTCCTGAGCCTGTATGGTTCGCGCATTCGGCCGGATGCCGACTCAGGGGTTACGCGTTGGAAACGATGATCGTGTCGGTGGTGCTGTTGCTGCTTGCGGTGCCGGTAGGGTTGGTGATCGCCCTGGTGTGGATCGCTGGCCTGCGGCGGCGCGTGGATGCGCTGGAACAGCGGCTTGCGCAATGGCAGGCCAGCGGCGCAGGCGGCGCGGACGCGGCGGCGGTGCACAGGCCAATGCAGTCGCCAGTCGGTACATGGGGGGCGCAGGAGGCGCCCGACCTCGGCCTGTCTGGGTCTGACGCCGCTGAGCGGCCTGCCGCCGCAGATGTGCACGCTGCGCCGTCGCCGGTCGCGCCGATGCCGAGACCGATGCCGCCATCATTGCCCGCACAGGCGCCCGCATCTGCTACGGCGCGCAGCGCAGTCCAAGCACCGCCCCTGGCCGCTGCACCTGCGGAATTCGAGCAGCAAGCGCACGACGTCCCGTCCGGACCAGGCCCGTTGGCGCGCGCGGCCAGCGCGGTGAAGCGCTGGTTCACCGAAGGCAACGTGCCGGTCAAGGTCGGCATGCTGGTGTTGCTGGCCGGCGTGGCGTCGCTGTTGAAGTACGCCAGCGACCAGGGCTGGATGCGCATGCCGATCGAGCTGCGGCTGGCCGGCATCAGTGTGTTGGCGCTCGCCGGCCTGGTCCTGGGCTGGAAGCAGCGGCTGCAGCGGCCCGGCTTTGCGTTGGCGTTGCAGGGCGGGGCCATCGGCGGATTGCTGCTGACGGTGTTTGCCGCGTTCAAGTTGTACGGGCTGCTCGGCGCAGGCCTGGCGATGGGCATCAGCGTGGTGCTGATTGCGGGCATGTGCGTGCTGGCGGTGGTGCAGGATTCGCGCACGCTGGCGGTGCTGGGGGTGCTGGCCGGCTTCCTTGCGCCGATCTGGCTGTCCACCGGCAGCGGCAATCATGTCGCGCTGTTTGCGTATTACGCGGTGCTCAACGCCGGCATCGTGGCGATCGCCTGGACGCGTCCGTGGCGGGTGCTGAACCTGCTCGGATTCGCCTTCACCTTCGGCATCGGCACGCTGTGGGGCGCGCTGCAATACACCCCGGCGAAATTTGCCACCACCGAGCCGTTCCTGCTGCTGTTCTTCGCCATGTATGTGGCGATTCCGGTCCTGCATGCGCGGCGTGGCGATGGCAGTGCGGGCAAGCTGATCGACGGCAGCTTGCTGTTCGGCACCCCGCTGGTGGCCTTCGCACTGCAGGCGCGCCTGCTGGATGGTGAACGCCTGCCGTTGGCGCTGTGCGCGTTGGCGGTGGCTGCGCTGTACGCGGGTCTGGCCAGCTGGTTGCTGCGGCGTGCCTCCACGCGTCTGCTGGGCCAGGCGCACGCGATGCTGGCGGTCGGTTTTGCCACCCTGGCCGTGCCGCTGGCACTGTCGGCGCGTGCCACCGCCAGCGTCTTTGCGCTGGAGGGTGCCGGTCTGCTGTGGCTGGGGCTGCGGCAACGGCGTCGGATCTCGCAGTTCAGCGGGGTGGCATTGCAGTTGCTGGCGGCGGTGGGTGTCGCCTTCGGCGTGGATGCCTGGCGTTACGACGCGGTGGCGGTGGTCAACGCCACCTGCATGAGCACCCTGCTGCTTGCACTGGCTGGCTGGGCCAGTGCCTGGTTCCTGCGCGATGCAGGGCAGCCGCGCCGCGCGCTGGTGGCGTATCTGTGGGGGCTGGGCTGGTGGACGCTGTGCGGCGTGCACGAGATCCTGCGCTTTGCCGGCGATCTGCGCAGCGAGCCGGATCTGCTGCTGGGTTTTGTCGCGCTCACCGTGTGGCTGGCCGCCGAGGTGCATCGGCGTCGCCCGGCAACGGCGCTGGTGTGGACGGCGATGGCCGGGCTGGCGCTGGCTGCGCCGTTGGCGCTGTGGCAATGCCATGCGCATACGCAACCGTTCGCGCATTGGGGGGCGCTGGCCTGGCTGGCGTTTGCCGTGGCAGGCACGCGCGCGCTGTGGTGCCTGCGCAGGCAGCACGGCGCAGGCGCCGTGGCCGCGCAGTTCATCTGGTGGCTGCTGTGGCCGTTGGTGGTGTCGCTGGGCGTGGCGTGGTTGGCCGATACGTACATGCTGGCAAATGGCTGGCGTTGCGCCTTGCTGGCCGCGCCCTGGTTGGGCGTGGCGGCAGTGGGCCTGTTGCGCTGGCCGTGGCTGGCGTGGCCGCAAGGCGCCGGCTTCGATCGGGCACGCAACCCGTTGCTGGGCTGTGTGTTCGCGGTGCTGGGCAGCGGTTGGCTGATCGTGCTGCTGGACCCGGTGAGCGCCGCGCCATTGCCGTGGCTGCCCTTGCTCAATCCGGCCGAGCTGGCGCAACTGGCGGTGCTGGCCCTGCTGGCGCGGTGGGCGTGGTCTGCGCAGGCGCCGTTGGTCGTGCAACGGTGGCGGGTGACCGCGCTGGGTGTCCTGGGCTGGGCCCTGGTCACCGGCAGCACCCTGCACAGCGTGCATCACTGGGGTGGCGTGGCATGGGACGCCGGGTTGATCGGCGCGACCCTGTCGCAGACCAGCCTGACCATCGTGTGGAGCGTGCTGGGCGTGCTGGGCTGGGTGATCGGCTCGCGGCGCGGTCAGCGTGGGCTGTGGCTGGGCGGTGCGTTGTTGATGGGCCTGGTGCTGGCCAAGCTGGTGCTGGTCGACCGCCAGCATCTGGGCAATCTGCTTGGCATCGGCTCGTTCATGGCCTATGGCCTGTTGTGCACCGTGGTGGGCTACCTGGCACCGGCGCCGCCGCGCCAGCCGGTGGCCGATGCGCAGGCCGTCGGAGACGATGGCGTCGACAAGGAACAGGCATGAAATCGAGGCAATGGGGATGGCTGCTGCTGGTGCCGCTGATGGCGCAGGCGGCCGATGTGCGCCAGGACTATCGGCAACAGTGGCCGCTGCAGGTGGCCGGCTCGGACGCCGGCCTGTATCAGCTGCGCTTGAACGCAGCGATCTATCGCAGCGCACAGGACGCAGGGCTGCGCGATGTCACGGTGATCGATGCGCGTGGCGAGGAGATGCCGGCCGCGCTCTTGCCGGTGGATGCCGCGCCGGCTGCCGCACCGCGTCGGCAACGCCTGCCCGTGTTTGCGTTGCCGGCCGGTGCAGCGCCTGCCAACGGCGACCTGCAGCTGATCGCCGAACGCGATGCCAGTGGCGCGGTGCGGCGGCTGGAAGGCCGTTTTGCCACCGGCGCCGCTGCAGGTGCCGGTGGCAGCTGGCTGATCGATGCCAGCGCATTGGGTGATCGTCCGCGTGCGCTGTGGCTGGACTGGGACGGCAACACGCCGGTGCAGGCGCGGCTGCGTGTGGAAGGCAGCGACGATCTGCGCGACTGGCGCGTGCTGGCCGCCGACGCCACCGTGATGGCGCTGGACAACCAGGCGCAGCGTCTGCAGCAACGCCGTATCGCGCTGGACGAGGGCGCGCGCTATCTGCGCATCGTGCCGGTGTCGGGCGCGCTGCCGGCCTTGCGCGCGGTCGATGCGGAACTGGACGGCGTCGCTGCGCCGCTGCAATCGCAGTGGCTGGAGTTGCCGGGCACCGCACAGGACAAGGCGGTGCTGTATGCCTTGCCCGGGCGCTTTCCGGTCACCCAGGTCGATGTCAGCGGCGGTCAGGCCGAGGCGGTCGAATGGATCGTGGAAAGCCGTGATGCCGATGACGCGCCGTGGCTGCGCCGCGCCGGGCCGTGGTTGGCGTATCGACTCGGTGCCGGCAACGCCGCCGCGTCCCCGCCGCAACAGCTGTCGGCCCCGGTGCGTGATCGCCAATGGCGCTTGCTCGCCGCACAAGGCCGCAGCACCGCGAGGCCGACGCTACGCGTGGGCTACCAGCCGGAGCGGATGATGTTCCTCGCCCAGGGGCAGCCGCCGTATGCCGTGGTCGCGGGCAGCGCGCGCGTGCAACGCGGAGACGCGCCACTGGCCTCGATGCTGCAGGCGCTGCGTCGCGAACGCGGCGCGCAGTGGCAACCGGCGCCTACCAGCATCGCCGCGCAGGCGCAGCCGCTGGCCGGCGATGCCGCACTGCAGCCGGCCGCCACGCCGCGCGACTGGAAGCGTTGGTTGCTATGGGGGCTGCTGATCGGCGGCGCCGTGCTGGTCGGTGGTTTCGCCGTGAGTCTGCTGCGCAGCCCGGCGGCCAATCGCAGCCCCTGACGACCCGCGCGCCGCACGGCGGTTTGCCGCTGCGGCGCGAAGGTCCGACAATGGGCATCCCCCGTCGCCAAGGCAGCCGCATTGCCCGTCGTCCTCGACCGACCATCCCCCGCATCGCCAGCCGTATGGGCGGCGATATGCGCGGCAGGCAAGCTGCAATCTCCGCGACCTGCACGCGGGCGCAACGCCAGCGTGCAACGGCTGCCCCACGCCATCCATCCGCGCAGCGCCCAGACATCGGCGCCACGTGTACCGGCTGCTTTTTCGATTCCCGAATCCCGATTCCCGAATCCCCATTCCCCAGACCTAGCGAGCTGACCCCATGTCCATCGTCCGCATGACCGACCTCGATCTCTCCGGCAAGCGCGTGCTGATCCGCCAGGATCTCAACGTGCCGATCGACAACGGCCAGATCACCTCCGAGCAGCGCATCACCGCGTCGGTGCCCACCATCCAGCTGGCGCTTGAAAAGGGCGCCGCGGTGATGGTCACCTCGCACCTGGGCCGCCCCAAGGAAGGCAGCTGGACCGAGGAGGATTCGCTGGCGCCGGTGGCTGCGCGCCTGACCGCGCTGCTGGGCGTGGACGTGCCGCTGGTGCGCGACTGGGTCGATGGCGTGGAGGTGGCGCCGGGTCAGGTGGTGCTGCTGGAAAACTGCCGCATGAACGTCGGCGAGGGCAAGGACGACGAAACCCTGGCGCGCAAGTACGCCGCGCTGTGCGATGTGTTCGTCATGGACGCCTTCGGCACCGCGCATCGCGCGCAGGCCTCCACCCATGGCGTGATCCGCTTCGCGCCGGTGGCTGCCGGCGGCCCGCTGTTGATGGCCGAACTCGATGCGCTGGCCAAGGCACTGGACAACCCGGCCAAGCCGCTGCTGGCGATCGTGGCCGGCAGCAAGGTGTCCACCAAGCTGGAGCTGCTGTCCAACCTGGTCAACAAGGTCGACCAGCTGATCGTCGGCGGCGGCATCGCCAACACCTTCATCGCCGCGGCCGGGCATGCGGTGGGCAAGTCCCTGAGCGAGCCGGACCTGATTCCCACCGCCAACCAGATCGTGGCCGATGCCAAGCTGCGCGGCGCGGAGATTCCGTTGCCGACCGACGTGGTCGTCGCCAAGCAGTTCCTGCCCGATGCCGAGGCGACGGTAAAGTCGCTCGATGCGGTGGAGGCCGACGATCTGATCCTGGACATCGGCCCGCAGACCGCCACGCGCTACGCCGAGCTGATCGCCAGTGCCGGCACCGTGGTGTGGAACGGGCCGGTCGGCGTGTTCGAGTTCGAGCCCTTCAGCCACGGCACCGAAACCCTGGCGCGTGCGATCGCCAGCTCCAAGGCGTTCTCGATCGCCGGTGGCGGCGACACCCTGGCCGCGGTGGACAAGTACGACATCGCCAAGGACGTCACCTACATCTCCACCGGCGGCGGCGCGTTCCTGGAATTCCTGGAAGGCAAGACCCTGCCGGCGGTGGCGGCGCTCGAGGCGCGCGGCAAGTGAGTACAGCCACGCTGTTCTTCGATCTGGACGGCACCCTGGTCGATTCGGAGCCGGGCATCGTCGGTAGCATCGTGCATGCCTTCGACGCGGTGGGCCAGCCGCGACCCTCGCCGCAAACCCTGCGCGCGTGGATCGGCCCGCCGCTGCGCGACAGCTTCACCGACTGTTTTCCCGATGATCCGGCGCTGGTGCAGCGCACACTGGCAGCGTATCGCCAGCGTTACGACGCGGTGGGCTGGACCGAACTGAGCGTGTTCGACGGTATCGGTGCAGTCGTCATGGACCTGCAGCGCGCCGGTCATCGCCTGGCGGTGGTGACCTCGAAGAACGAGCGTTACGCGCGCCGCATCGTCGAGCATCTGCCGTTCGGTGCGTGCTTCGAGAACGTGATCGGGGCCAGCGAAGACGGCGAGCGCCGTTTCAAGCCGGACCTGATTGCCGAAGCCTTGCGACGCCTGGACATTGCCAAGACCGGCTGCGTGATGATCGGCGACCGCCGGATGGATATCGATGGCGCCAACCATCACGGCATCCATAGCATCGGCGTGTTGTGGGGCTTCGGCGACGAAGCCGAGCTGCGGGGCGCAGGTGCGGGTGCGATCGCGCGCACCCCTGCCGAGTTGCGCGCCCTGATCGATGGGCAGGACTGACGGACCACGCAGCCGCGCACATTGCCAGGCGAGCGCGGCCGGCGCTCGCCCGGGCGTGGCCGCATGCGCAGGCGGCGAGGGGCGTGCAGCGTCGGCGCCCCGGCGTCCGCTCGCTGTCGTCTGCTGACCGCTGCGAACCGTGGGACCTTCACCGCTGCCGCGTTAGGGTGGCAGCCCACAGCAACAACCCGCCGCGCGCCCAGCGCGCTGCGGAAAGCGTACGTACTGTCCCGCACTGTCTACAGGACATGCCGGAATGCGAGGGTGGCTATGCCGCAATGCCATCCTCGGTAGGTGACGCGTGTGTTAAGTTTCGCGGCTTTTACAGGGAGGCCATCATGAAAGAACGTCAACGCCGCACCAAGATCCTTGCCACGCTCGGACCGGCGACGGATCCGCCCGGTGTGCTGGAGGCCTTGTTCAAGGCCGGCGTCAACGTGGTGCGCCTCAACTTCAGCCACGGCGACCCGTCCGGCCAGGCCAAGCGCGCTGCCGAAGTGCGCGCCGCGGCCGTCCGCGTCGGTGCCGAAGTCGGCATCCTGGCCGACCTGCCGGGTCCGAAGATCCGCGTCGAACGCTTTGCCGAAGGCAAGATCAAGCTGACCACCGGCGAGCGTTTCGACCTGGTGGCCGACCCCAATGCGCCCGCGGGCGACCAGCACCAGGTTGGCGTCAGCTACCTCGGCCTGCCGCAGGACGTGGCCGCCGGCGACGTGCTGCTGCTGGACGATGGCCTGGTGCAGCTGCAGGTGACCGAGGTGCAGGGTCAGCGCATCGTCACCACCGTGCTCAACGATGGCGTGCTGTCCGATCGCAAGGGCCTGAACAAGCAGGGCGGCGGCCTGTCGCTGGGCGCGCTGACCGAGCGCGACAAGGAGCTGATCGGCATCGTCGCCAAGATCGGCGTGGACTTCATCGCGGTGTCGTTCTGCCGCAACGCCGAGGACATGAACGATGCGCGCCGTATCGCGCGTCAGCACGGCTGCGATGCCGCGCTGGTGTCCAAGATCGAGCGCACCGAAGCGATCGAGAACCTTGTCGAGATCGTCGAAGCCTCCGACGTGGTGATGGTGGCGCGTGGCGATCTGGGCGTGGAAATCGGCGATGCCGAATTGCCGGGCCTGCAGAAGAAGATCATCCGCGAATCGCTGGCGCAGAACAAAGTGGTGATCACCGCCACGCAGATGCTGCAGTCGATGGTGGAAAGCCCGATCCCGACCCGCGCCGAAGTGCTGGACGTGGCCAATGCGGTCATCGACGGCACCGACGCGGTGATGCTCTCGGCCGAAACCGCGGCCGGCGCCTACCCGGTGCGTGCGGTGGAAGCGATGGCACGCATCTGTCTGGGTGCCGAGCGCCAGTTCGAGTTCGACACCGACTTCGAAGCGGCGCAACGTAATCTGCAGCGCGCCGACCAGGCGATCGCGATGGCGACCATGTTCCTGTCCGAACACATCGGTCTGGCCGGCGTGGTTGCGTTGACCGAGTCCGGCGGCACGCCGCGTTACCTGTCGCGCTTCCGTTCCAACATGCCGATCTACGCCTTCACCCGTCACGATGGCGCACGCCGCCACATGGCGATGATGCGTGGCGTGTTCCCGATCAGCTTCGACAGCCGCGGCCTGACCCCGCGCGAAGCCGCACGTGCGGCGATCCGCCTGCTGGTGGAGAACGAGCGCATGGGACCGGGCGACCGCGTGGTGTTCACCAGCGGCGAGCACATGGAAACCCATGGCGCCACCAACACGCTCCGCCTGCTGGAAGTGGGCGAGGACGGCCGCGCCAGCGGCCTGGGCGAGCTGTAACGCCTGGCCCTGAGCCGCGCGTGCGTCGCAGGTCGATGCACGCGCTGGCCCACCATCGTTGCCTGCAAATACAGCGGCGGCCTGCGGGTCGCCGTTGTGCTGTGCGGGACATGGTCTGCGGTGCGGGATGCGCCTGCAGGCGCGCATAGCGCGAGGCACGCGCATCACGCTGCGAGCAGCGCCACACATCCTGTCATGCCGCACATGTGTAATCGGTTGCAGACATTCCGTGAAGGAATGTGTACGACTTTCGTCGCTATACTTTCCTTCTCCCCCGCAGCTGCCACAGGAACTACATGAGCATCGAACAGCTTGCCGAAACCGCCCAGGCCATGGTCGCCCCGGGCAAGGGCATCATCGCCATCGACGAATCGACCAGCACGATCGCCAAGCGTTTTGCCAGCGTCGGCATCGAGAACATCGAAGAAAACCGTCGCGCCTATCGCGAACTGCTGCTGACCACGCCCAAGCTGAGCGACTACATCTCCGGCGCCATCCTGTTCGACGAGACCATCCGTCAGAAGACCAAGGACGGCGTGCCGTTCGCCGAGTACATGACCGCCCACGGTATCATCCCGGGCATCAAGGTCGACAAGGGTGCGCAGCCGCTGGCCGGCATGCCGGGCGAGCTGGTCACCGAAGGCCTGGACGGCCTGCGTGCGCGTCTGGAGGAGTACTACACGCTGGGCGCACGCTTCGCCAAGTGGCGTGCGGTCATCAACATCGGCGAAGACATCCCGTCCGGCACCTGCATCGAGGCCAACTCGCACGCGCTGGCGCGTTACGCCGCACTGTGTCAGGAGCAGGGCCTGGTGCCGATGGTCGAGCCGGAAGTGATCATGGACGGCAACCACGACATCGAGACCTGCTACGAAGTCACCGAAGCCACGCTGCGTTCGCTGTTTGGCGCACTGTATGAGCAGAATGTCGTGCTCGAAGGCACCATCCTGAAGGCCTCGATGGTCATCTCCGGCAAGGGCTGCGAAGAGCAGGCCAGCGTGGAGGAAGTGGCCGAGTCCACCGTGATGTGCCTGAAGTCGACCGTGCCGGCGATCCTGCCGGGCATCGTGTTCCTGTCTGGCGGCCAGACCGACGAGCAGTCCACCGCCCACCTCAACGAGATGCACCAGCTCGGCAACCTGCCGTGGCCGCTGAGCTTCTCGTATGGCCGTGCGATGCAGCAGGCTGCGCTGAAGCTGTGGGCCAAGGACATGACCGGCAACGTCGCCAAGGCGCAGCAGATCATCTATGAGCGCGCCAAGGAAAACGGCCTGGCCGCACTGGGCAAGTGGAAGGGGTGATCGCCGTGTCGGCCGCCTTGCGGGCGGATCGAACTTAGCAAAGAGAACGCCGGCAGCGATGCCGGCGTTCTTGTTTGCGTGGACCGCGCTGCGCCTGCGCAACTGCCCAAATGCAACGAGCGCCTCGCGGCGCTCGTCATCCCTACCTTCTGCATCGCGAGCGTCAGGCGGCAGCGGTTTCCTGCGCGGCCAGGGCTTGCTGGTAGGCCTTGAACGTCGCTTCGTTATAGGCCACCAGCACGATGTGCTTGGGCACCTTGTGCGAGCGCTGCCAGTCGCGGGTTTCGGTCACGGCGATGCGTGCGGCCTGGTACAGCGGATAGCCGTAAATCCCGCAGCTGATGGCCGGGAACGCAATCGAGTGCAGCATCATCTGCTCGGCCAGTTTCAACGATTGCCAGTAGCAGTTGGCCAGTTGTTCCGGCTCGTTGTGCTTGCCATCGCGCCAGACCGGGCCGACGGTATGAAAGACATGCCGCGCCTTGAGGTCGAACCCGTCGGTGATGCGGATTTCGCCGGTGGGGCAGCGCACGCCCGGACGCACCTGCGGCAATGCTTCGCAGGCCTGCAGCAGGCGCGGGCCGGCTGCGCGATGGATGGCGCCATCCACGCCGCCACCGCCCAGCAATGATTCGTTGGCGGCGTTGACGATGACGTCAACGTCGAGTTCGGTGATGTCGCCTTGCCAGACTTCGATCTTCATAGCGCGATAATTATGGGATTTGCATGAGGAACGCGTGATGGGGCGCGCGTCGCGGAACGGGCACGCTATCGCCCATTCATCTCACCCGCTGCGATTGCCGGAAAGGGCTGTGGCGGCTGCGCCAAGGGAGGCTTGAGAACAACCCGATGCGATCGATCGGCTCAATCGCCGACCGGCCGTATCACCGACGGTCGCGCACTTACGGCCGGCGCCGCACGCGCGCGCAACAGGCGCTGTAGTGGCGGCCGGATTCATTGCCCAGACGCGCTTCTTCAACGGAATCGCATACCGCAGAAGGCCAGGGGCGATGCCTGGGTGGACCCACAAGCAAACAGGCCGCGCTATGGGCGCGGCCTGTGCGTGCAAATCAACGACGTGATCGATCAAGGCAGACCAGCCAGCCAATCGTCGTCGGAACCTTCGTTGATGTCGGCAAACAGCGGCGTGGAGAAATAGCGCTCGCCGGTATCGGGCAGCATCGCCAGCACCACTGCGCCGGGCGCCGCGCCTTCGGCCACGCGCAATGCGGTGGCGACGGTGGCGCCGCCGGAGATGCCGGTGAAGATGCCTTCTTCGGCGGCCAGGCGGCGCGCCACGGTGATCGCGTCGGTGTCTTCCACGCTCAGCACCTTGTGGGCGACCTCGCGGTTGAGCACTTCCGGCACGAAGTCCGGGGTCCAGCCCTGGATCTTGTGCGGCTTCCAGTCCTGGCCCTGCAACAGCGCAGCGCCAGCCGGCTCGGTGGCGGTGATGCGCACTTCCGGGCGGGCCACGCGCAGCACTTCGCCCACGCCGGTGAGCGTGCCACCGGTGCCCCAGCCGGTGACGAAATGGTCCAGCCGGAGCCCGGCGAAGTCGCGCAGGATTTCCGCGGCGGTGGTGTTGCGGTGGTAGGCCGGATTGGCCGGGTTGGCGAACTGGCTGGCCAGGAACCAGCCATGCTGCTCGGCCAGTTCCCTGGCCTTGCGCACCATGCCGCTGCCGCGCTCGGCCGCCGGGGTCAGGATCACCTTGGCACCATAGGCGCGCATCAGCTTGCGGCGCTCGATGGAGAAGGTTTCCACCATCGTGGCGACGAACTTGTAGCCGCGCGCGGCGGCCACCATCGCCAGCGCCACGCCGGTATTGCCGGAGGTGGCCTCGACGATGGTGTCGCCGGGCTTGAGCAGGCCGCGCTGTTCGGCATCGAGGATGATCGCCAGCGCCAGGCGGTCCTTGACCGAGCCGCCCGGATTGAACGACTCGACCTTGACGTACAAGGTCACGTGTTCCGGAGCGAGGCGATGGAGTTTGACCACCGGGGTACGGCCGATGGTGTCGAGGATGTTGTCGTACAGGGCCATGGGGTCTCCGTCGGAATCAGGCTGCGTGGGCGAGTGTGGGCGCGTCGGGCGTTGCGATGGGTGAGTGCGGGGGCGGGGGCGCGTTCAACGGCGCGGCGCCGAACCAGTGCAGGCTGGCGGCCAGCCCGGCGACCTCGCCCAGGATCAGCAGGGCTGGCGCACGCACCGCGTGCTGCTGCGCGGTGGCGGCCAGGCCGGCGAGCGTGCCGGTGATCACGCGTTGCTGCGGGCGCGAGCCGTTTTCCACCAGCGCGAACGGAGTGGTCGGCGCGCGACCTGCCTGCAGCAGGCGCTGCTGGATGCTCTCCAGGCCGGCCACGCCCATGTAGAAGGCCAGGGTCTGGCGTTCCTGGCCAAGCGCCTGCCAGTCCAGTGTGTCCAGCGAATCCTTGCAGTGCGCGGTGATCAGCCGCAGCGATTGCGCATGGTCGCGATGGGTGAGCGGAATGCCGGCGTAGGCGGCGCAGGCGACCGCGGCGGTGATGCCGGGGATGACCTGGAAGCCGATGCCGTGCGCGCGCAGGAATTCCAGCTCTTCGCCGCCGCGGCCGAATACGAACGGGTCGCCGCCCTTCAGCCGCACCACGCGGCGCCCGGCGCGCGCGTGCTCGCGCATCAGTGCGTGGATCTGTTCCTGGCGCGTGCTGTGGCCCTGGGCGGCCTTGCCGACTTCCACGCGCAGGGCGTCGCGGCGGGCCAGTTGCAGGATCTGCGGGCTGACCAGGCGATCGTAGAGCAGCACATCGGCCTGGCGCAGCGCACGCAGGGCATGCCGGGTGAGCAGGCCGGGGTCGCCGGGGCCGGCACCGACCAGGGTCACGCTGCCGGGGGAAAGCTGGCCGACCCTGGTGTGGGGCGCCGGCGACCGCGCAGGTTGGGCGTCCGAAGCGGCGGGTGCGGCGTCGTGGGTGAGCAGGCGCCGCGCGCTGGCCGCGGCGTGCAGCGCGTCGTTGAGGTCGGGCGCAGTGCTGGCGGCGATGGTGAGCCAGACCGGTTGATCGGGCAGGTCCAGCCAGGCCGGCTCGAACCGTCCCACCAGCCAGCGCAGCCGCCCGGCCTGCGCCCAGGCGCGCAGCTGCGGGCTGAGTTCCGGTGCGCCCACCAGCGGCAGTGCGCCGGCCTGCAGCAACGCGGCGGTGGCGTGCTCGGCCTCGGCGCCGCCGCCGATCACCAGGACGGCACGGCCACGCAGGTCGGCAAGAAGCGGGAACACAGAGGGCACGGACAGCGCATCGAGAGGGGAGGGCCAGACCGTAACGCCGGCATATAGCCGTCGGAAATGACTTCATACACCCTGAAAATAGCGTTCGGTTATAAGCTGGCCTGCAGAACTCCTCTACAGTCGAGTTCCTCGTGGCGCCTCGCGCTTTTTTGGATATAAGCCCATGACGCTGACCCAACTTCGTTATCTGGTCGCCATCGCCGATGCCGAGCTCAACATCACGCTCGCGGCCGCGCGCGTGCATGCGACCCAGCCCGGTCTGTCCAAGCAGCTCAAGCAGCTGGAGGACGAGCTGGGCTTTCTGCTGTTCGTGCGCAAGGGGCGCAGCCTGGATGCGGTGACACCGGCCGGCGTGGAAGTGATCGAGCGCGCGCGCTCGGTGTTGTCGGAAGCCAACAACATCCGCACCTATGCGGCCAACCAGCGCCGCGAGAGCCAGGGCCAGCTGACCCTGACCACCACCCATACCCAGGCGCGCTTCGTGCTGCCGCCGGCGGTGGCACAGATCAAGCACGCCTATCCGCAGGTCAGCGTGCATCTGCAGCAGGCCGCCGAAAGCGCGGCGCTGGACCTGCTCAGCCAGGGCGATGCGGATATCGCGGTGGTCAGCACCGCCGGTGGCGAACCGAGCGCCGGCATCGCGGTGCCGCTGTATCGCTGGCGTCGGCTGGTGATCGTGCCGCGCGGCCATCCACTGGACCAGGCACGTGCCGCGCCGGACATGCAGGCCCTGTCTCAGCACCCGTTGATCAGCTACGAATCCTCCACGCGGCCGGGCTCCTCGCTGCAGCGCGCGTTCGCGCAGGTCGGGCTGGAGCCGAGCATCGCGCTGACCGCGCTGGATGCGGACCTGATCAAGACCTATGTGCGTGCCGGCCTCGGCGTTGGCCTGGTGGCGGAGATGGCGGTCAGCGCCAGCGACGAGGACCTGCGCGCCTGGCCGGCACCGGCGCCGATCGCCGAGTGCATCGCCTGGGCGGTGCTGCCGCGCGACCGCGTGCTACGCGACTACGCGTTGGACCTGGTGCATGTGCTGGCGCCGCAGATCGACAAGCGCGACCTGCGCCGCGTGCTGGACGGCAACCAGGCCCCGGCCTGGCCATTGCCGCCAACCTGGGAATCCCTGACCCAGACAATTACCAGCTGAAACGCCTGTCGAAGATTGCAGCGCGCATCGACCACGCTTGCTCACGACGTCTGCGGGGTTTGCGAGAGGGCTTCGTCACTGAGGGGCGCTTGCGCGCGTACCGGCATGGGACACGCCGCAAGTACGTCCATGTAGGCTCTGGCGCGGCATCCATGCCGCTCAAGGTCCCACACCGGCACGCGCGCAAGCACCACCGGGTGTTGTCGGTGGCTGCAGGTAAAGCAGGGGCATTGCCTGCCAGTCAGCTGCGGTGACGAGTTGAGGCGTGATGCCGCGTCCGGTTGCGCCACCGCGCATCGATCGCCCCCGCAGGCGATGGCTGCCGGTGCTGGTTGCGGGCGCTTGCGCGCGTACGGGCATGGGACACGCCGCAAGTACGTCCATGTAGCAACTGTGCAACTGCATCACGCTGGCTGTCGGTGTTCGGAATCGATGGCGACAGTTCGTACACTGCGGTCTGCGTGCAGGGTGTACCGACCCGGTTCACTGCACGTGCTCCCCGTTCGCCACTGTGAGGCGCTGAAACCGATGACCGAGCCCCTGCGTCCACCACTGAGCCGGCTGTGGTTACCCGATCAGGATGGCGGCATGGCGTTGCAGCTGTCGGCAAGCATCGAGGGACGCGAGCATGCGGTACTGACGGTATTGGCTGATGCCCGGGACGAGTCGCTCTGGGTGGCAGTGCAGGCCGATGGCGCCCAGGTGCAGATTCCGCTGGCGGTGTTGCGCCAGTTGCTGGAGGTTGCGGCAGACGAGGTGCATTCGGCGGACTGGTTCGCACGCCAGGATGCGGCCGATTCGGAGGATTGAGACGGTCGACGATGATCGGCGAAAGCAATCGCAATGCTGCGCCGCAGCGCCCGCTTTCCAGAAAAACCATCGTGTTATCAATGGCCTGGCCAAACGCCTGCGCCGACTGGATTGCACGCTGTCGGTGATTCTCCCTACAGGTGTCAGGGTGGCCGCGGCGGTGTGGTCTGGCCGCGTCAAGTTGGGCGCTGCGCTGTCGTAAATCCTTGTAGCAACCATGACGCGACACTCTCGAACGTCCAGGGGTGGACGGCGCGGGACCGGCGATGCGGTACATCGCATGGCCGGTCTGTTTGTCGGTGTCGTCAAGCGGTTGCCAGCGCTGTCGCAGCACCGTTGCGCGAGGCTGCGCACGGGAACGACCGGCGCACCCGGGTCCCTGGGGAGAGACCTGGCGTGCTTGGCGGCGGAGTCGGGTCGGGAGCCCGGGTCCGCCTTTTTTTTGCGCTATCGACCGGAGCGTGCCGGTCTGCGCAGCGCCAGCAAGCCAGCGCCATCTGCTGCGCGGTGGCGGCGGTCTGGCGCGGCGCTGCCGAGCGCCGTTGTCAGGCCAGCGGGATGCGTACCGAAAAGCAGGTGCCGCCGCTTGGGCGGGGGCGCACATCCACTTCGCAGCCCAGGGTTTCGGCGGTGCGGTGCACGATCCACAGGCCGATGCCCAGCCCGTCGCTGCGCGGGTCGGCCTGGCGGAAGGCCTGGAACACCTGTTCGGGGTGGTCCAGGTTCAGGCCGATGCCGCTGTCGATGATTTCCACCACCGCATGGCCGGGGCGACGCCGGACGCCGACCAGCACGCGTCCGCGTTCGGTGTACTTGACCGCATTGCCGATCAGGTTGCCGAGCAAGGTGGTCAGCAGCGTGGGATGGCTGCGCACGCGTAGCGAGGTGGGTACATGGCGCAAGGCCAGGCACTTGTCGATCGCCGGTTGCCGCCACACGCCCAGCACCGCATGCAGTACATCTTCCAGTGCCAGCGGCTGCAGATCCGGCGAGGCGGTCTCGCTGGCGGCGGCCAGGGTGGCCAGCTCGTCGAGGTTGCGTGCCACCAGATTGATCGCATCGCGCGCGGTGACCAGGGTCGGGATGGAATCGACGTTGGCATGCCGGCGCATCTTGTCGATGGCATAGGCGGCGGTACGCAACGGGGTCTTCAGGTCGTGCCCGGCGATGGCCATCAGGCGACTGCGGTAGCGGTCGGATTCTTCGGCCACCTGCAGCGCGCGGCGCAGCTCCAGCTGCGCCATGGTCTGGCGCGCCAGTGCGCGCAGCGCATCGACCTGTTCGTCGCTGAGTTGGCGCGGCTGCCGGTCGAGCACGCAGACCGTGCCCAGCGGGAGGCCTTCGCTGGTCTTGAGCACGGCACCGGCATAGAAATGCAGCGGTGCCTCGCCGGTCACCAGCGGATTGCGTGCGAAGCGCACATCCTGGCGTGTGTCCGGCACCACCAGCACGTCGCTGTCGAGCAACGCATGCGCACACATCGACTTGAACAGCGGTGTTTCGCGCTCGCCCATGCCGATTTCGCTCTTGAACCACTGCCGGTCGGCATCCACCAGGCTGATCAGCGCGATCGGGGTCTGGCAGATGATCGAGGCCAGCCTGGTGATGTCTTCGAACGCGGCCTCGCGCGGCGTGTCGAGAATGCCGTAGCTGCGCAGCGCCTGCAGGCGCAATGCCTCGCTCGGCGGCTTGGCAGCGCAGGGAAGGGGCTCGGCCGCTTGATCGGACAGGACGGTGCTCATGCGCGCGCAGGATGACAGGAGTGATGTACAAGCATAGGGCATGCCAGGGCCGGCCACGTAGGCGCTGTCATGTCCACTGCCGGAACTGTGACTACCGGCCTCGACAACCGCCGTGCATGGCCTTCCACGGTTGCCCCTGTGTGTCGGCGCGGTTCGGGGGCGGGCGTGGACTCCGCCATCGGCCCTTGTGGTGGGCAGGGTGAGCGGTGCCGGCGGGTGCGACAAGCGGTCGCGCACCGGCCGCCACCATCGCCCCCGCGGCATGTGGCGGCTTACACTCGCGCAATGCCCTCGCTCCGTCGCCACCCCTGCCTGCATCTGCTTGCCTGTCTGGCAGTGCTGCTGATGCTGGTGGCGCCGCTGATCAGCCGCTGGAGCCAGGCGCCGTCGGTCGAGCCGATGTGCATGAGCGGGCCGGTGCTGGACGCGGGCGGTTCGCTGCATGCGGACCATCACGCCCTGCCGGCACAGGCAGCCGCGCATCAGCATCCCACCGCTGCATCGCCAGACAAGCCGCACACCGGCGAGCACGCCACCATCCACGGCGAAGCCTGCGATTACTGCGTGCTGGCCGCGCGCCTGCTGCCGTGGCTGGCGCTGTTGGTGTTGTGCCTGCTGCACCGGCTGTCGGCGCCAGCGCCGGTGCACCGGCAGGCACGCCCGGCAACGATGGTGCGTTGGGCCGCACTCGGGGCACGTGGGCCGCCGCTGCACGCGTGAGTCTGGCCCCATTGCGGGCGTCCGCTGCGGTGTGGCGATTGCGTGCCCGATCGTCTGGCACGCCTGCACGCAGTTGCACGGACGCCCCGTCTTCCTGAAGTGATGCCTGTGCCCGCCGTCATGCCGCGGCGCACGGCGGTGTTGCCGTGCCGGCACGGCAAAGGGGTGGTCATGTGGTTGCGATTATTGAAAACGCTGTGGTACGCGCCATCGTTGGCGCTGGTGTGGGGGCCTGCCTGCACTGTGCAGGCGCAGGATGCGGCATTGACCCTGGGCAAGGTGCAGGTGAGCGCGCAACCCCAGCGCAGCCCGAGCACGGCACGCGTGCTGAGTTCGGTGGATGTGATCGGTGGCGAGCTGCTGCACGATCAACACGTGGACTACAGCTGGGAGCTGTTGATGCGTGCGCCGGGCGTGCAGGTCACCCAGTTCCGCATGGGCACCGATGCGGGGCGGTTCTCGTTCCGTGGTTTCAATGGCGAGGGGCGCATCAATGCGGTGAAGCTGCTGATCGACGGCATCCCCAGCAACGACAACGCCGGCGGCATGCCGTATCTGGATGCCGTATTTCCGCAGGACATCAGCGCGATTGAGATCGTGCGCGGTACCAACGATGCGCGCTACGGTCTGCATGCGATCGCCGGCAGTGTGGATGTGCTGACCCGTACCGGCGGCAACGATGGCCGGCTGAGCGTGACGACCGGCAGTTTCGGTGCGCGCGAGGTGCAGCTGGGCAAGGGTTTCGAACAGGGCGCGTGGAGCCAGAACTATGTGCTGGCCTGGCGCGACTCCGATGGCTATCGCGAGCATGCCGACGCGCGCAAACGCAGCGTGGCCGGCAAATGGTTCTATACCGACCCCGATGGCGCATTCCGGGCCGGGCTCACCACGCGGTACTACGACAATCATGCGCTGGAAGCGGGTTATCTGGATGCAGCCACTGCGCTTGCGGCGCCACGCAGTTCGCCGGGCTATGCGCAGGACGACCGCAGCGAACGCCAGCTGCGGCAGACCGCGTTGCATGCGGACGGCACACTGGGTGCCGCTGCGCAGTGGAGCGCCAAGGCCTACCAGAACGACTACCGCAATCGGCGTTGGGTGCGCTTTTCCGCCGCCGGCCTGCAGCAGGAACGCAATACCGACGAAACCCACCGCGGCCTGCTGTTGCGCGGCAACTGGCAGCCGGATTCGGGCGCGCTGGCGGCCAATCTCGAAGCCGGCGTGGACGCGCAATGGCAGGACAATCAGTCGCAGCGTTACCGCACCGTGGCACGGGTGCGGGGTGCGCAACTGCGTGACTGGGAGTACACCCTGCGCACGCGCGGCGCCTATGTGCAGGCGGTGCTGACGCCGATCGAGCGGCTGCAGCTAGTGCCCGGCTATCGCATCGACCGCGTCGCCGGGCAGCTGCACGATGTGCGTGCCGGTATTTACGCACCGACTTACGACTACGGCACCATCAAACAGCCCAAGTTCAGTGCCAGCTACCGGTTGGCCGGGCAGAGCAGCATGTACGCCAACTGGGGGCGGACGTTCCAGATCGGCAGCGGCGATGGTGCGTACCGGCGTCAGCCCGGCAATCTGGGCCCGTCGATCAACGACGGTTGGGAAGCCGGCTTCAAGTTCGCGCCATCGGCGGTGATGGACGGCCGCCTGGCGTTTTGGGAGCAACGCGCCTCCGGCGAGGTGGCCACCATTCTGGGCGTCAATGGCGTGGCCGGTGCCGGCGATGTGGCCAATGTCGGGCGCACGCTGCGCCGCGGCTGGGATGCGCAACTGAACCTGCAGCCGGCCGAACACTGGCGGGCCTGGATGTCGTATTCGCGGCAAAAGGCCAGCATCGCCACGCCGGACCCGAGTGCGCCGGCCACGCGCGGCAAGGAGATCGAGAACGTGCCGCACTGGCTGGCCACCGCCGGGCTGGAGTGGCAACTCACTGCGGCCGTGCAGCTGAGCGCCTGGGGCACTGCGCAGGGCGATTATTATCTGGAGCGCAGCAATACGCTGGGCCGCACCGGTGGTTACGCCCTGCTCAATCTGGGCGCGCGCTGGAATGTGGATGCGCGCAATGCGCTCAGCCTGCAGCTGCGCAATGTCACCGATCGCGCCTACGTCTACGCGTGGTACGACACGGGCAGTTCCGGCTATTCGCCTGGTGATGGACGTGCGCTGTCGCTGTCGTGGGACTGGAGCTTCTGATGCGCGCGATCATGGTCGATGACAGCGTCACCGAACCGCGCCGGGATGGCCGCTGGCGCTTCTATCGCGCGGTGTGGCGCTGGCATTTCTATGCCGGCTTGCTGGTGTTGCCCTTCATCGTCTGGCTGGCGCTGACCGGTGCGGCGTTTCTGTACCAGGATGCGATCGACCGCAGCGTGCACCACGGCTTGAAGGTCGTGCCGGTAGGCGAGGTGCGGGCGCCCGCGCAACGCCTGGTCGATGCGGCGCAGCGCAGGTATGGCGGCACCCTGTTTCGTTACACCACGCCCAGCCGCGCCGATGCCAGCGCCGAGATCGGACTGGTCGATACGCACGGTGCGCGGCAGGTGGTGTATGTCGACCCCTACCGCGCGCGCGTGCTTGGCACGCTGCCCGAGCATGGCACCCTGGCCTGGACGATTCGCCGGCTGCACAGTCTCGCCCTGGTCGGGCCGTCCGCGCGCGGGTTGATCGAAATGGCGGCCGGCTGGGCGATCGTGCTGGTGCTCACCGGCGTGTATCTGTGGTGGCCGCGCGGGCGCCGCGGTGGGGTGGTCAGCGTACGCGGCAAGCCCGCGCAACGGCTGTTCTGGCGCGATCTGCATGCGGTCACCGGCGCGGGCGTCGGTGCGGTGTTGCTGTTCCTGGCACTGACCGGGATGCCATGGTCGTGGCTGTGGGGCGCGCAGGTCAATCGCTGGGTCAACGGGCAGGACATCGGCTACCCGGCCGGTCTGCGGGTGCAGCAGCCGATGTCGCAACAGCGCTTGTCCGAGACGACCGATCCGGCGTGGTCGTTGCGGCAGGCGCGTATGCCGGAATCTGTGGTGCCTGGGCGTGGAGCCGTGGGGGTGGATGAGGGGTTGCATGACGGGCGGGCGGGTGTGACGCTGGCGGATGCGGAACACGCGGAACACGCGGAACACGCGGAACACGCGGAACACGCGGAACACGCTGAACAGCCAAGCCCGTCAGAACACGCGGTGCAGTCGGAACATGCCGCCCACGGCGGCACCGGTCATGTCGCAGCGCCGGGTCGCGGTGCAATCGGGCTGGATGCGGCGATGGCGCGCTTCGACGCACTCGGCATCGTGCCGGGCTACAGCGTCTCGCCGCCACATGGTGCCGCCGGCGTGTACACCGCTTCGGTGTATCCGGCCGACCTGCAGCATCAGCGCGTGATCCATCTGGATCAGTACAGCGGCGCGGTGCTGCTGGACATGCGTTATCGCGATTACGGGCCGGTCGGACGCGCGCTGGAATGGGGCATCAACGTGCATCTGGGCCAGCAATACGGCACGGCCAATCAGCTGATCCTGTTGCTGGCGTGCGCGGCGATCGTGCTGCTGTGCGTGAGCGCGGCGGTGATGTGGTGGAAACGTCGCCCGGTCGGCGGCCTGGGCGTGCCGCCGTTGCCGGCAGATCCGCGCACGCTGCGCGGTCTGCTGGTGCTGCTGGCGATCTGCGGGCTGATCTTCCCGCTGGTCGGGGTGTCGTTGGTGCTGATGTGGGTGATGGATCGCTACTGGATGCAGCGCAATCAGGCGCGTGTTCCCGCGCCATGAGCACGTGCGCGTCACCTCAATGCGCTGTGGACTCGCCAAGGCAGGGACGCGCTTGGCGGTGTGTGCATCGGGAAACTCGACGCATGGTGGTGCATGCAAGCTTCGTAACGAGCGCGCGATGCGTGGTGCTCAGATGTCCTCGTGGATGCCGCACTCGCGCTTCAGCCCGAAGAAGCGCGTGTCTTCTTCGCGCATGCCCGGTTCCCAGCGGCGCGTGGTGTGGAAGTCGCCGATGGACACGTAGCCTTGTTCCCACAGCGGGTGATACGGCAGGTCGTGCGCCTGCAGGTACTGCCACACGTCGCGGTCGGTCCAGTCGGCAATCGGGCTGACCTTGTAGCGCTCGCCGCGCTTTTGCACGATCGGCGTCTGTGCACGTCCGCCGGACTGGCTGCGGCGCAGGCCGGTGAACCAGGTGCCCACGTTGAGCTCGTCCAAGGCGCGGCGCATCGGCTCGACCTTGCGCAGGTTGTTGTACTGGTCGATGCCGACCATGCCCTGTTCCCACAGGCGGCCGTGGCGCGCCTCCATCCAGGCACGGCTGACCAGCGGGCGATAGACCTTGAGGTTGAGCTTGAGCCGGTCGGCCAGCGCGTCGGCAAACCGGTAGGTTTCCGGGAACAGGTAACCGGTATCGACCAGGATCACCGGAATGTCCGGGCGCTGCCGGGTGAGCAGGTGCAAGGTGACCGCCGACTGCGCGCCAAAACTGGACGACAGCGCCGCCTCCTGGGGGCCGTGCTGCAGTGCCCAGGCCACGCGCTCGTCGGCGTGCAGGCCCTCCAGCTGCGCGTTGAGCGCGTCCAGGTCGTCCAGCGCGGATGCAGTGATCGAAGCAGCGGGCAGCGCGGTCATGCGAGCAGTTCCAGGTCGAGGTGACGGTGTGTGGGGTAGGGCGGCAGCGCGATCAGGCCGCTGCGGTGCAGGAAGTCGCCGAAGCCTTCGTCGCCGGCCTGGTCGCGTTCGGCCGCATAACGCGCCAGCAGCGGCTCGAGCGCGGCGAGGATGTCCGCTTCGGTGATGTTTTCGCGGTACAGCGTGTTCAGGCGCTGGCCGCGGCGATCGCCGCCCAGCATCAGGTTGTAGCGGCCCGGTGCCTTGCCCACCAGCGCGATCTCGGCCAGATACGGGCGCGAGCAGCCATTCGGGCAGCCGGACAGGCGCAGCACGATCGGGGTGTCGGCCAGTCCGTGCTGTTCCAGCACCGGCTGCAATGCCGCACTGAAGTCGGGCAGGTAGCGTTCGGCCTCGGCCATCGCCAGGCCGCAGGTCGGCAGCGCCACGCAGGCCATTGCGCCGCGTGCCAGCGCGGTGGGCGCGCGATTGCCGGCATCCAGGCCGTACTGGGCGACCAGGGCATCGATGCGTGCGCGCTCGCTGGCCAGCACCCCGGCGATGACCAGGTTCTGGTTGGGCGTCATGCGGAACTGGCCGACGTTCAATTGCGCAATCGCCCGCAGGCCGCTCAGATGCGCGGCGGTGTCGGTATCGGCGATGCGCCCGGCCGGCAAGGCCAGGGTCAGATGCGACAGGCCGTCGTCGCCCTCGACCCAGCCGTAGCGGTCACCATTGTGCTCGAACGCGAACGGCCTGGCAGGTTGCAGCGCAACGCCGGCACGGCGTTCGATCTCGGCCACGATGGTGTCCAGGCCATGATCGTCGATGGTGTACTTGAAGCGCGCGCGCTTGCGCACCGCACGGTTGCCGAAGTCGCGCTGGGTGGTGACCACGGCGGTGGCCACCTCCAGCAACTGGTCGCGGGTGACAAACCCGATGACATTGGCCACGCGCGGCCAGGTTTCCGCATCGCCGTGGCTGGCGCCCATGCCGCCGCCGATGCTGACGTTGTAGCCGAGCAACTCGCCCTCGCGCAGGATCGCGATGAAGCCCAGATCGTTGGCGAACACGTCCACATCGTTGAGCGGCGGCGCGGCGAAACCGATCTTGAACTTGCGCGGCAGATAACGATCGCCGTAGATCGGCTCTTCTTCGCTGCCGGAGCCGGACACGCGCTCTTCGTCCAGCCAGATCTCGTAATACGCCCGGGTATTGGGCAACAGATGCTCGGACACCCGCGCGGCATCGGCATACAGCGTGGCATGCGCCTGCGACAGCAGTGGATTGGCAGCGACCTGCACGTTGCGATTGACATCGCCGCAGGCGGCCAGCGTGTCGATCAAGGTGGCATTGATCGCCTGCATGGTCGCCTTGAGTTCGCGCTTGATCACGCCATGGAACTGGAACGCCTGGCGCGTGGTGATGCGCAGCGAATGATTGGCGTACCGCGTGGCGATGTCATCCAGCGCCAGCCATTGCGTGGGCGAGATCACCCCGCCCGGCGTACGCGTGCGGATCATGAACTGATACGCCGGTTCGAGCTTTTGCCGACGCCGCTCATCGCGGATATCGCGATCGTCCTGCTGGTAGCTGCCGTGGTACTTGATCAGGGTCTGATCGTCCTCGCGCAACGCCCCGGTCACCGCATCGGCCAGGCTCTGTTCCAGCGACCCGCGCAGACGGCGACTTTCGGATTTGATGTCTTCGACGGAATGGGTCATGGGAATCGGGAGTCGGGAATGGGGAATCGTAAGAAGCGGCTTGGTCTGCCGGGAGAATTCAGTTGCGGGCTGTACCGATTCCCGATTCCCCACTCCCGATTCCCGGCCCTAATAGACATCGCGCGCATACCGCCCCTCCACCTGCAGCTGGGTGAGATACGCCGCGGCGGCTTCCGCATCCAGGGCGCCGTGGGTGGCGACGATGTCGAGCAGGGCGGCGTGCACGTCCTTGCCCATGCCGATGGCGCCGCAGACGTACAGGTGCGCGCCGCCCTGCAGCCAGGCATAGACCTCGGCGCCGCGCGCGCGCAGGCGATGCTGCACGTAGATCTTTTCCGCCTGGTCGCGCGAGAACGCGACTTCCAGCGCGTGCAGTTCGCCGCGCTGCAAGGCCTGCTGCCATTCGGCCTGATAGAGGAAATCGGTATTGAAATGCTGGGCGCCGAAGAACAGCCAGTTGCGGCCCTTGGCGCCGGTTTCGGCGCGTTCCTGCACGAAGCCACGGAACGGCGCCACGCCGGTGCCCGGGCCGATCATCAGGATGTCGCGATCGGTATCGGCCGGCACCCGGAAGCGCTCGTTCGGCTCGATGTAGACCGGCGCGGTATCGCCTTCGCGCAGTGCGGCAAGAAAGCCGCTGGCCGAGCCCAGGTGCGCATGCCCGTGCGCCTGGTAGGTGAGTTCGTCCACCACCAGATGCACTTCCTCGCCCACGCGCTTGCGGCTGGAGGCGATCGAGTACAGGCGCGGGGTGAGCGGACGCAGCGCGGCCAGCAGGCTGGCATGGTCCCAATCCGCCGGCCAGCGTCGCAGCACGTCGATCAGCTGGTGATCGGCGAGTAGTGACGCCAGGCCGGCGGTCTGGGTCGGGGTGAGCAGCGCCTGCAGCTCGTCGGCGCGTGCACGCTCGGCATGGGCGGCCAGCAGCGGCCGCGACAGCTTGGTCAGTTCGCGCCGGGTGGCCAGCCACTCGTGCAAGGCCAGCGTCTCTTCGCCGACGGTGACCGCGGCATGACCATCCAGGCGCAGCGTCTGCAGCACCGCATCCACCAGCGCGGGCGGATTGCGATGGCGGATGCCCAGCGCATCGCCGGGCTCGTAACTCAGGCCGCTGCCTTCCAGCGAAAATTCCAGATGCCGCACGCGCTTGCCGGGCTGTGCGTAGACGCGAAAGCCCGGGCCCTTGAAGTCGCGCCCACTGATGATCTGGCTGGCCAGCAATTCGGCAGGGAAGGGCTGCTGATGCGACCACACCGGCGCGGCCGCGCTGCTGCGCAACGGCGTGATGGTGGCCGATGGCGGGCCGCTCTTGAGGTGTTCGCGTGCGTGCTTGAGCGCTTGTGCGCGCCAGGGCGCAGCGACGCTGTCGATATCCAGATCGGCTTCGCCGCGTGGCTGCACGCGGCTGCCGCCAAGTTCGGCCAGACGGTCGTCGATGCGGCGGGCGATGCCGCAGAATTCCGCGTAACTGGAATCGCCCAGGCCCAGCACCGCGTACCTGAGTTCGGGCAGCTTGGGCGCGCGGCGGCTGGCCAGGAATTCCACCAGCCCGATCGCATCGTCCGGCGGGTCGCCCTCGCCCTGGGTGCTGATGACCACGTAGAGCAGCCGCTCGCTGGTCAGTTCGCGGGTGGGGTACTGGTCGGCGCGCAGCAGGCGCACGCTCAGGCCGGCGGCCTCGGCCTCGGCTACCAGCTGCTCGGCTTCCCGGCGGGCATTGCCGGTCTGGCTGCCGTACAGCACGGTCAGGCGCTGGCTCTCCTGCGCCGGCGCATGCGGCTGGCCGCCCGGCAACACCGCCAGCGAGCGCGGCGGCTGGCCCTGCGCCAGGCCGGCGGTGTAGCCGGACAGCCACCACAGCGACGCGGCATCCAGGCCGTCGACCAACCGTTCCAGCAGCGCCTTGCGCTCGTCGGGCAAGGGGCTGGGCGGTAGCGCGGAACTGGCGGCGGTCATTCGGATCCAGGGCGGTTGATGAGACCAGCGATGTTAGGGATGCGTTGCCGCGGCCAGAAAGGATGAGCCGTTATCGCGTTATGCCGGCCGCTTATTTGGGTGCGGGCGGCCGGCGCCACACACTGCGGCGCCTTGCCCTACCATCGGCTGGTCTGCCCCGCCGACGCCCACGACACCCCGATGACCCTGTTGCCGCTGTCACACCTGGATCGGCTCGAGGCCGAAAGCATCCATATCCTGCGCGAGGTCGCCGCCGAATTCCGGGCCCCGGTGATGCTGTATTCGGTGGGCAAGGACAGCTCGGTGCTGCTGCACCTGCTGCTCAAGGCCTTCGCGCCGTCGCCGCCACCGATCCCGCTGCTGCATGTGGACACGCGCTGGAAGTTCGGCGAGATGATCGCCTTCCGCGACCGCCGCGCGGCCGAGACCGGCGTGGACCTGCGCGTGCACATCAACCCCGACGGTATCGCCCAGGACGTCGGCCCGATCAGCCACGGTGCGGCGGTACATACCGACATCATGAAGACCCAGGGCCTGAAGCAGGCGCTGGAGCAGGGCGGTTTCGATGCGGCGATCGGCGGGGCGCGCCGCGACGAGGAGAAATCGCGCGCAAAGGAGCGCGTGTTCTCGTTCCGCAACGCGCGGCATCGCTGGGACCCCAAGAATCAGCGCCCCGAGTTGTGGAACCTGTACAACGCGCGCACCAGGCCCGGCGAAAGCGTGCGGGTGTTTCCGCTGTCCAACTGGACCGAGCTGGATATCTGGCTGTACATCTACCGCGAGGCGATCCCGGTGGTGCCGCTGTACTTCGCCGCGCCGCGCCCGGTGGTGGAGCGCGACGGCGCCTGGATCATGGTCGACGACGACCGCCTGCCGTTGCACCCGGGCGAGACGCCGCAACTGCGCTCGGTGCGCTTCCGCACGCTGGGCTGCTATCCGCTGACCGGCGCGATCGAATCGACCGCAGACACGCTGGAAGCGGTGATCGCCGAAATGCTGGTCAGCACCAGCTCCGAACGCCAGGGCCGCATGATCGACCATGCGCCCGGTGCGTCGATGGAGCAGAAGAAGCTTGAGGGGTATTTTTGATGGGCAGGGAATCGGGATTGGGGATTGGGGATTCGCAACAGCAGTTTGCTGCAGACGTTACGACGGAGGAGGACGCCTTTGCGATTCCCGATTCCCGAATCCCGATTCCCGGCGCCATCGGCGCCTACCTGCATCAACACGAATCCAAGCCGCTGCTGCGCTTCATCACCTGCGGCAGCGTGGACGATGGCAAGAGCACGCTGATCGGGCGGTTGCTGTACGACAGCAAGCGCCTGTTCGACGATCAGCTTGCCGCGCTGCAGAGCGATAGCCGCCGGCATGGCACGCAGGGCGAAGGGATCGACTACGCGTTATTGATGGACGGGCTGGCCGCCGAGCGCGAGCAGGGCATCACCATCGACGTGGCGTACCGCTACTTCGATACCGACCGGCGCAAGTTCATCGTCGCCGACTGCCCCGGGCATGAGCAGTACACGCGCAACATGGCCACCGGCGCATCCACTGCCGATGTGGCGGTGGTGCTGGTGGATGCGCGCAAGGGGCTGCTGGCGCAGACGCGCCGGCACAGTTACATCGTGTCGTTGCTGGGTATCGGCCACGTGGTGCTGGCGGTCAACAAGATGGACCTGGTGGACTACGACGCGCAGGTGTTTGCCGACATCGTCGAGGGCTATCGCGCGCTGGCCGCACAGTTGGGCATTGCCGATGTGCAATGCATTCCGTTGTCGGCACTGGCTGGCGACAACCTGTCCAGCCCATCGACGCGGATGCCCTGGTACCGCGGCCCGCATCTGCTGCAGCATCTCGACACCGTGCACGTGCAGGCGCCGGAAGCCGGTAGCGGCTTCCGGCTGCCGGTGCAGTGGGTCAATCGTCCCCACCAGCACTTTCGTGGCTATGCCGGCACCATCGCGGCCGGGCAGGTGCGCGTGGGCGATGCCGTGGTGGTGGTGCCGTCCGGGCGCCGCACGCAGGTGGCCTCGGTGCTGGATGCCAACGGCGAGGTGGACAGCGCACGCGCCGGCCAGGCGGTCACGTTGACCTTGCGCGAGGAGATCGACATCAGCCGCGGCGACATCATCGCCGCCGTCGACGACCCGCCGGAAGTGGCCGACCAGTTCGCCGCGCATCTGCTGTGGATGGACGATGCCGCCTTGCTGCCGGGCCGCCCGTACTGGCTCAAGATCGGCACGCGTAACGTCACCGCGAGCATCAGCGAGATCAAGCACAAGGTCGATGTGAACACGCAGGAGCGGCTGGCCGCCAAGCGGCTGGAGCTCAATGAAGTGGGCTACTGCAATCTGGCCCTGGACGAGCCGATCGCGTTCTCGCCGTATGCGCGCAACCGCGTGCTGGGCGGCTTCATCCTGATCGACCGGCAGAGCAATGCCACCGTGGCCGCCGGCACGCTGGAGTTCGCGCTGCGCCGCGCCGGCAACGTGCACTGGCAGCACCTGGATGTGGATCGCGCCGCGCGTGCGCGCATCAAGGGCCAGGCGCCGCGCGTGCTGTGGTTCACCGGCTTGTCGGGCGCGGGCAAGTCCACGGTCGCCAACCTGGTCGACAAGCGCCTGCATGCGCTGGGCTATCACACCTTTATCCTGGACGGCGACAACGTGCGCCACGGGCTCAACCGCGACCTGGGCTTCACCGACGAAGACCGGGTGGAAAACATCCGCCGCGTGGCCGAGGTGGCGCGGCTGATGGCCGATGCCGGCCTGATCGTGCTGGTGAGCTTCATCTCGCCGTTCCGTGCCGAGCGGCAACTGGCGCGCGAGCGGTTCGACGACGGGGAATTTGTCGAGGTATTCGTGGACGTGCCGCTGGCGGTCGCCGAGGCGCGCGATGTGAAGGGGCTGTACCGCAAGGCACGGGCCGGGCAGATTCCCAACTTCACCGGCATCGATTCGCCCTACGAGGCACCGGAGGCGCCGGAGATCCATCTTCACGCCGATGGTGAGAACGTGGAGGCGCTGGCGCGCCATGTGCTCGAGTTCCTCGACTTGGAACGCTGACCAGCGCATCGCGCCGACGACAGCAAGGGTCTTTGGTCATGGTGCAAAGCACGCCCTTTCTGTCAACTCCATGGCGGCTAGGTCGTTAAACTTTCGACGTACCCCGCCAGGATGTTCTGATGCTTGTTCGACCCAGCGCGCGTTTCGGCGCAGCGCTCTTGTTGGCCGTCACGCTGGCCGGTTGCAGCCGTCAGGCCGCCGCGCCGGCCGCCGCCAAACCCATCCCGGTCTCTGTGCAGGCGGTGACCACCCAGCCCTGGAACTCGACCGTGCAGTCGATCGCTACCGTGCGTGCGCGCGAATCGGTGGCGCTGACCGCCGCAGTGAGCGATGTGGTGGAGCAGGTCAACTTCGACAGTGGCGACGAGGTCAAGGCCGGGCAGCTGCTGCTGCGGCTGCGCGGCAACTCGCAGCAGGCGGCGCTGACCGCGGCCCAGGCCACCTTCGAGGAAACCGACCAGCTGTACCGGCGCCAGTTGAGCCTGGTTGGCCAGCAGCTGGTGGCCAAGTCCACCGTCGATACGCAACGCGCACTGCGCGATGCCGCGCAGGCGCGCGTGCAGCAGATGCGCGCGGAGATCACCGACCGCGAGGTGCGTGCGCCGTTCTCCGGCGTGCTCGGCATCCGCCAGATCAGCCCCGGCTCGTTGATCACCTCCAGCACGGTGATCGCCACGCTGGACGATGTGGCGCGCATGTACGTGGACTTCCAGGTGCCGGAATCGCAGTTCGGGCTGGTGCAGCTCGGCAATACCGTCAACGGCACCGCGGCGGCGTACCCGGGCGAGCAGTTCGAAGGCGTGGTGGCGGCGATCGATTCGCGTATCGACGAGACCACCCGTTCGGTGACGGTGCGGGCGGATTTCCCCAACGGCGATCGCCGGCTGCGCCCGGGCATGTTGCTGGATGTGCGGCTGTTCCAGCCGGCGCGGCAGGCGGTGGTGATCCCGGAGATTGCGGTGGTGCAGGTGGGGCGCGAGTCCTACGTGTTCCGGGTCAAGCCCGACAGCAGCGTGGAGCGCGCCGACGTGCGCCTGGGCGAGCGCCGCGACGGCAAGGTGGAAATTCTCGACGGGGTCAAGGCCGGTGAGCGCATCGTGGTGGACGGCACCGGCAAGCTGCGTCCGGGGCTGAAGGTGGTCGACCAGGCCGCGCCCGTGCCTGCATCGACACCGGCAGCGGCGCGCCCGCAGGCAGCCCGATGAAACTCTCCGACCTGTCCATTACCCGCCCGGTGATGGCGGTGGTGATGAGCCTGCTGCTGATCGTGCTGGGGGTGATGTCCTTCACCCGGCTCACCTTGCGCGAGTTGCCGGCGATCGACCCGCCGATCGTGTCGGTGGATGTGGAATACACCGGCGCGTCGGCGGCGGTGGTGGAAAGCCGCATTACCCAGGTGCTGGAAGACGCGCTGGCCGGCATCGAAGGCATCGAGACCATCGAGGCGCGCAGCCGCAATGGCTCGTCCGATATCAGTATCGAATTCGTGCAGTCGCGCGATGTGGAAGCGGCCGCCAACGACGTGCGCGATGCGGTCAGCCGTGTCTCCGACCGCATGCCCGACCAGGCGCGGCCGCCGGAGATTTCCAAGGTCGAGGCCGACGCCGACCCCATCCTGTGGCTCAACATGAGCTCCAGCACGATGGACACGCTGCAGCTGTCCGACTACGCCGAGCGCTACGTAGTGGACCGCTTCTCCAGCCTGGACGGCGTGGCGCAGGTGCGTATCGGCGGGCGCCAGCGCTATGCGATGCGCATCTGGCTGGACCGCGATCAACTGGCCGCGCGTGAACTCACCGTGGCCGATGTGGAAGCGGCGCTGCAGAACGAGAACGTGGAGCTGCCGGCCGGCAGCATCGAATCGGCGCAGCGCGATTTCACCCTGCGCGTGGAGCGCAGTTATCTCAAGCCCGAGGACTTTGCCAAGCTGCCGCTCAGCAAGGGCGAGGGCGGCTATGTGGTGCGCCTGGGCGACGTGGCCAGGGTGGAGCTGACCTCGGCCGAGCGCCGCGCCTACTTCCAGAGCAACGGTGTACCCAATGTGGGCCTGGGCATCGTGCGCAATTCCACCGCCAACGCGCTGGACGTTGCGCGCGAGGCGCGCGCGCAGGCCGACGAGGTACAGAAGTCGCTGCCGCAGGGCACCAACATCTTCGTCGCCTTCGACACCACGACGTTTATCGATGCGGCGGTGGAGCGCGTGTACCACACGCTGATCGAAGCGGTGGTGCTGGTGCTGGTGGTGATCTGGGTGTTCCTGGGCAGCGCACGCGCGGCGCTGATTCCAGCGGTGACGGTGCCGGTGTGTCTGATCGCCGCGTTCATCGCGCTGTACGCGTTCGATTTTTCGATCAACCTGCTGACCTTGCTCGCGCTGGTGCTGTGTATCGGCCTGGTGGTGGACGATGCGATCGTGGTGGTGGAAAACATCCAGCGCCGCATCGACCTGGGCGAGCCGCCGCTGGTGGCCGCCAGGCGCGGTACCGGGCAGGTTGCCTTCGCGGTGATTGCCACCACCGCGGTGCTGGTGGCGGTGTTCCTGCCGGTGGGCTTTCTGGAAGGCAATACCGGGCGCCTGTTCCGCGAGCTGGCGGTGGCATTGGCCGCGGCGGTGGCGATCTCGGCCTTCGTGGCGCTGACGCTGACGCCGATGATGTCGTCCAAGCTGTTGCGCTCGCATGGGCAGGCCAAACCCAATCGCTTCCATCGCTGGTTCGATGGCCGCATGCAGGCGGTGTCCGGCGCGTACGGGCGCTCGCTGGAGCGGCATGTGCATCGCACCTGGATCTTCGCGCTGCTGATGCTGTTGGCGCTGGGCGCCAGCGCGTGGTTGATGGGCCGCATTCCTTCCGAGCTGGCCCCGGCCGAAGACCGCGGCAATTTCCAGATCATGATCGACGGGCCCGAGGGCGCTGGCTTCGATTACACCGTGGGGCAGATGCATCAGGTCGAGGCGATCCTCGGCCCTTACGTGGGCCCGGACAAGCCGATCGTGCGCGCCAACCCGCGCGTGCCCGGCGGCTTCGGCAGCAGCGAGGAGATGCACACCGGCCGGGTCAGCGTGTTCCTGCAGGACTGGGAGCAACGCACGCGCCCGACCACCGAAGTGGCCGACGAGCTGCAGCAGAAACTCAACGTGCTCAGCGGCGTGCGTGCACGCACGCAGGTGAGCGGCGGCCTGGTGCGCAGCCGCGGGCAGCCGTTCCAGCTGGTGCTGGGCGGGCCGGATTATGCGGAGATCGCGCAGTGGCGCGACCGCATCCTGCAGCGCATGGAAGCCAATCCCGGCTTGGTCGGCCCGGACTCGGACTACAAGGAAACCCGCCCGCAGATGCGCGTGAACATCGACCGCCTGCGTGCGGCCGACCTGGGCGTGCCGGTGACCGCGATCGGGGGCGCGCTGGAAGCGATGATGGGCTCGCGCCGCGTCACCACGTTCGTGGACAACGGCGAGGAGTACGACGTGATGCTGCAGGCCGGGCGCGAGGGCCGCATGGCGCCGGAAGACCTCACCGCCATCCGCGTGCGCTCCACGCGTGGCGAGCTGATTCCGCTGTCCAACCTGGTCACGCTCAGCGAAGTGGCCGAGGCCGGTACCCTCAATCGCTTCAACCGCCTGCGTGCGATCACCATCAGTGCCGGCCTGGCGCCGGGCTACCCGCTCGGCGAGGCGATTGCCTGGGCGCAGCAGGCCGCGCGCGAGGAACTGCCCGAGTATGCGCAGGTGGACTGGAAGGGCGAATCGCGCGAGTACCAGCAATCCGGCAGCGCGGTATTGCTGACCTTCGGCATGGCCCTGCTGGTGGTGTACCTGGTGCTGGCCGCGCAGTTCGAGAGCTTCGCCCATCCACTGGTGATCATGCTCACCGTGCCGCTGGCGGTGCTCGGCGCGCTGGTCGGCCTGTGGCTCACCGGCGGCACGCTCAACCTGTTCAGCCAGATCGGCATCGTGATGCTGGTGGGCCTGGCGGCCAAGAACGGCATCCTGATCGTGGAGTTCGCCAATCAGTTACGCGACGAAGGCCGCAGCGTGCACGCGGCGATCGTGGAATCGGCATCGGTGCGCCTGCGTCCGATCCTGATGACCTCGATCGCCACCGTGGTCGGCGCGATTCCGCTGGTGGTGGCCGGTGGGCCCGGCTCGGCCAGCCGCGCCACGATCGGCGTGGTGGTGATCTTCGGCGTGTCGCTGTCCACGCTGCTGTCGCTGTACGTGGTGCCGGCGTTCTACAGCCTGATCGCGCCATTCACCAAGTCGCCCGAAGCGGTGGCGCGCGAGCTGGAAACCCTGGAGGCGCAGACGCCGTCGGTGGGCGGGCACGCCTGAGCACGGCAGGCTGCTGACGGGCCGCAGTGCCATGCCCGTGCCTGCCGTGTAGGTGTCTGCGCAGCCGCCGCGTCATTGCGCAATGACTAAGGTCACATGACAGTCATGCCCGGCTATGGTCGACTCCTGCGGTTATCCCGACCGGAATCGCCAATGCGTCGTCTTGCCTGCCTGCTTGCTCCCTCTCTCCTTGCGCTGTGCTGCGGCACCGCGCTGGCGCAGTCCTCCGGCGAGCCGGTCCCCAATGGCCGCCTGCCGACCTGGGCGGTGCCCGAGCGCTACAGCCTGGCGTTCAAGATCGACCCGGACCAGGCCGAGTTCAGCGGCCGCACCAGCATCCGCGTGCAGCTCAAGCAGGCCTCCGACCATCTGTGGCTGCACGGCAAGGAGTTGAAGGTCAGCAAGGCCACGGTCCAGCCGGCCAAGGGCAAGGCGCTGACCGCACGCTACGTGCAAGCCGATGCGCAGACCGGCGTGGTGCGCCTGGATTTTGGCCGCACGCTGCAGCCGCAGACGCTTACCGTGGACATCGTCTACAGCGCGCCGCTCAACCAGCAGCTGCAGGGCCTGTATCAGGTGAAGTACCAGGGCCAGGCCTATGCGATGACGCAGATGGAGCCGATCAGCGCGCGCTATGCGTTCCCCGGTTTCGACGAGCCGGCGTTCAAGACCCCGTTCGACCTCAGCCTGACCGTGCCCACCGACGACCAGGCGCTGGCCAACACCATCGCCACCTCGACCAAGCCGGCCGGCAAGGGCTGGAAGACGGTGAGCTTCGCCCCGACCGTGCCGCTGCCGACCTACCTGGTCGCCTACGCCGCCGGCCCCTGGGACGTGGTGGACGTGCCGGCCATGCCGGCCACCCCGCAGCGCCCCAACCCGACCCCGTTGCGCGGCATCGCCGCCAAGGGCCAGGGCCCGCGCATCACCCCGGCGCTGGACCAGACCCCGGCGATCATCGCCGCGCTGGAGGACTATTACGCCTTCGGCTATCCGTTCGACAAGCTCGATCTGGTCGCCGCCCCGGACTTCAGCGCCGGTGCAATGGAAAACCCCGGGTTCGTCACCTTCCGCGACTGGCTGTTGTTGCTGGACAAGGACTCGCCGGCCGAGAACGTGCAGCGCTCCTTCAATACCAATGCGCATGAGCTGGCTCACCAGTGGACCGGCGACGCCGTCACCATGGAGTGGTGGGACGACCTGTGGTTGAACGAGGCGTTTGCCACCTGGATGCAGCAGAAGATCACCATGCAGCTGCACCCGGAGTACCGCGCCAATCTGGACCGCATCGCCGGTGCCCAGCATGCGATGGACAACGACAGCCTGGTCAGCGCGCGCAAGATCCGCCAGCCGATCACCGGCAACGGCGATATCGAAACCGCCTTCGACGGCATCACCTACCAGAAGGGTGCGGCGGTGCTGGCGATGTTCGAAGCCTTCGTCGGGCAAGATGTGTTCCGCGAAGGCATGCGCGCCTACATCGCCAAGCATAAATTCGGCAACGCCACCGCCGACGATCTGGTCGATGCAATCGCCGCCGCCGCCGGCAAGGGCGAAGAGTTCAAGGCCGCATTCCGCAGCTTCCTCAATCAGCCGGGCGTGCCGTATCTGCAGACCCAGCTCGCCAGCGAAGGCGGCAAGACCGTGGTCAGGCTGCAGCAGCAGCGCTACCTGCCGCTGGGCTCCACCGGCGCGGCCGCGCAGCAATGGGGCGTGCCGGTGTGCGTCAAGTACGGCAAGGGCAAGGACCAGGTCGGTACCGCCTGCCAGATGCTCGACGGCGCCAGCAGCAGCATCGTGCTGGACGGCGCCGGCAAGAACACCTGGGTGTTCCCGAATGCGCGTGGCGCCGGCTATTACCGCTTCAGCCTGCCGAAGAAGCAGCTGGCCGCACTGGGCAAGCAGGTCGGCCAGCTCGACGACAACGAACAGCTGGCCTATGCCGATGCGATCGATGCGGCCTACCGCCATGGCGATGCCGACAGCGACGCGGTGCTGACAGCGCTCGAGCAATTGGCGCCGTCCGCGTCGGCCGGTGTGTCCACCGCGCTGCTGAACCGCTTCGTGTGGATCTGGCGCTACCAGGCCACCAGCCAGGCCCAGCGCGACGTACTGCGCAAGGCCGCCGAACAGGCGTATCTGCCGCGTCTGCGTCAGCTGGGTTACACGCGGCGTAGCGGCGAATCGATCGACGACACCAGCTTGCGTTCGGCGCTGGCCGGCCTGTTCGCGCTGCGCCTGCAGAACGCGGAGGTGCGCCAGGCACTGCTCGCGCAGGGCGATGCGGTACTGGCTGGCGGCAACGGCGCACTGGACTTTTCCAAGGCCAATCCGGATCTGCTCGGCACTGCGCTGGCAGTGACCGCGCAGGAGCGCGGCGCACCGGCGGTGCAGGCCTTGATCGCTGCGCTGCGCACGCACGCCGACCCGGCGCAGCGCAACGCCATGATCGCCGCCCTGGGTGCGGTGCAGGACCCGGCGCTACTCACACAGGTGCGTGATTTCGCGCTGACCGATGCGATCAAGGTGGGCGAGATGAAGAGCCTGCTGACACGCGGCCACAGTTACGAGACCTCGCACGCGTCGATGTGGCCGTGGTTTACCGCCAACTTCGACCGCATCGTGCAGCGCAGCGGCTCGTTCGACGGCGGCGGGTTGCCGGCGCTGGGTGCGTCCGGTGGCTGCAGCGTGGAAGAAGCCGACCGCCTGGATGCGTTCTTCAAGCCGCGCCTGGCCACGCTCAGCGGTGCCGACCGTGGCATGGCGCAGACCGGCGAGACCATCCGCCTGTGCGCCGCGCTCAAGCAGGCGCAGACCGCCAGGCGCTGAGTCGCCGGCTTGCGGCCGGATCGCGCAGCATCGACGGTGTCGATGCTGCGCGATCCGGAGCGGCAAACGAAACGACTGCGCTCACCGTCAGGCGCGCAGCCGGTGCATGGAATCGGCATGTGCCACGCGTACACTCCGGTTCCGGGCGCGCCTTGCGTATCCACCTGGCGATGGCCCGTTACGTTTTGTCAGCCACTCCAGGGACGAAGCGATGGACGAATCATTGATGCTGCACGGAGAGGGCTTCGTGCTGCGCCGCTGGCGCCAGGACGACCTGGGCGCCTTGTTGCTGCACGCCAACGACCCGTTGGTGCCGCGCGGATTGAGTGATCGGTTTCCGCATCCGTATACGCGCGCCGACGGCGAGGCGTTCCTGGCCGGACGCGTGGTCGATCTGCAACACCCGGTGCTGGCCATCGAGATCGACGGCCAGGCCTGCGGCACGATCGCGGTGCGTCCAGGGCAGGGCGAGCGGCGCTTTTCGGCCGAGCTGGGCTACTGGATCGGCAGCGCGTACTGGGGCCGTGGCTGGATGACGCGCATCGTGGCCACTTATGTGGCCTGGGCGATGCAGGCCCTGCCGCTCCATCGCGTCCAGGCCACCGTGCTCGACACCAATCCGGCATCGGCCAGGGTGCTGCTGCGCAACGGCTTTGTCGAGGAAGGCGTCAGCCGCTGCGCGATCATGAAGCCGGATGGATTGCACGATTTGCGCGTGTTCGCGCGGGTGGGGCGGCCGGCCGCGCTGGTGTAAGCCGCGTCTGCGTGCCACGGCGAACGCATCGGCCCAGCGGTTCTGCGCGCTGCTGATTCGCGCAGATCCATCACCGACATCGGTGCCGATCCCGTGCGTGTTCTGCACGGCGTCGAGGTCACCCCGAGTCGCCCCTTACCGGGCCTTGAACGCCATGCTTCCGCTGCCGCGTGTACGGCTGGCTGCGCCAGTGGCTTACCATCGTCGCCATGCGTTTGCACCGCCGGCTGCATCGGCGTGCAGATGACCAACACCGCTGGGTGGTGGAAGGGCGATACGGTGCCTGCAGGCCCGGCAGGCAACACGAACCTTGGATACGACGATGACACAGCATGATGGACGGGGCGCACGACCGCCGCGCGATGGCGGCAGCTCCGGCGCCGCGCACAATCCCTGGGGCCGCGCCGCGCCGCGCGCACCTGCAGGCCGCCCGCCGGCACAGCAGGCAGCAGCGGCCGACACGCCTGCCGTCACTGCGTCGTCCGGCGGCAATGCGCGCGAGCTGCGGCTGTACGGCATCAACGCCGTGCAGGCGGTGTTCAAGGCGCGCCCGGAGGCGGTGCGCAAGCTGTATCTGAGCCAGGCGCGCATTCCGCAGTTCAAGGCCTTGCTGGCCTGGTGCGTGTCCCAGCGCATCGGCTACCGCGTGGTCGAGGAGGCCGATCTCAGCAAGCTCGCTGCCAGCACGCACCACGAAGGCGTGGTGGCCGATGTGCTGCGCGTCGCCCCGCAGCCGTTGCAGGACTGGCTGGCTGCATTGCCGGCCGGGCCGGTGCTGGCACTGTGGCTGGATGGCGTGGGCAACCCGCACAACTTCGGCGCGATTTTGCGCTCGTCCGCACACTTCGGGGTGGCCGGCCTGCTGCTGCCTGCCGGCGCCACGCTGGGGCTGTCCGGTGCAGCCGCGCGCGTGGCCGAAGGTGGCGCCGAGGCGGTGCCGCTGGTGCAGCTGCCCGAGACGGCAACGGCGATGGCACAGCTGCGTCAGGCCGGTTTTGCGGTGGCCGCCACGCTGGTGGAAGGCGGCCAGGACGTGTTCGCCGCTGCGCTGCCGCAGCGGCTGGTGTATGTGATGGGCGCGGAGAGCGAGGGCATGGACCGCCAGTTCGCGCGCGATTGCGACCTGCAGTTGTCGATCCGCGGCAGCGGCAAGGTCGAAAGCCTCAACGTGGCCTCGGCCACCGCGGTGTTCCAGGCCGCCTGGCGTGCCCGTGCGATGGGCGGGACGCCGTGATGCGCCTGTGTGCCGGTCTGCTTGCCGCCGCTTGTGCGTTGAGCCTCAGCGCGCATGCTGCCGCCGCGTCCACGCCTGCCACGCCGCCACAGGTGCGCACCGATCACGGTGTGGTGCGCGGGCAATGGCAGGACGACGGCAGTGCGGTGTTTCGCTCGATTCCGTTTGCCGCCCCGCCATTGGGCGCATTGCGCTGGCAGCCGCCGCAACCGGCGGCGGCCTGGTCGGAGGTGCGCGATGCCACCCAGGCCGCCACCCCATGCGTGCAACCGGCGCTGGGCTGGAACAATGCGATGGCCAGGCGCGGCAGCGAAGACTGTCTCTACGTCGAGGTGCAGACGCCAACCCTGCAGCCGGCCAAGCCGCTGCCGGTGTTCGTGTGGATTCATGGCGGCGCCAATGTGGCCGGCGGCGCCGACGGCCACCTGCCGACCAACCTGGTCGCACAGGGCGTGCTGGTGGTGACGCTGCAGTACCGGCTTGGCGCGCTCGGCTTCCTGTCGCTGCCGGAACTGCGCGATGGCGACAACCAAGCCGCGGGCAACTACGCCCTGCTCGATCAGATCGCCGCACTGCAGTGGGTGCGCGGCAACATCGCGCAATTCGGTGGCGATCCTGCGCGGGTCACCATCGCCGGGCAGTCGGCCGGCGGCCAGGACGTGGGCTTGCTGATGCTCAGCCCGCTGGCACGTGGCCTGTTCTCGGCGGCGATCGAGCAGAGCGGCACCGCTGGTTTCGGATTGCCGGCACGTTCACTGGAGGACAATCGCGCGCTGGGCGTGGAGATCGCCAGGCGCGCAGGCATTCAGGATGCTGCGACACGCCTGGCGCAGTTGCGTGCGTTGCCGGTGGAGCAGCTGATCAAGGCCGGGCAGGGCGTCGACGTGCCGGCACTGGATGACGATGGCTACATCTGGCTGCAGGCGGTCGTCGACGGACGCGTGCTGCCACGTGCGCCGGCCGCGTTGCTGGCCGACGGTGCACAGGCCAAGGTGCCGCTGTTGATCGGCTACGTGGCGCAGGAGCTGGAATACGGTGGCAAACAGGGCGCGCAGGCGCGGCTGCGGCGCGACTATCCCGCGCAGGCCGATGCGGTGCTGCAGGCGCAGCGCACGCATGCGGCGCAGCGTGCGGCGCGTCAGGGCGATGCGGCGATGCAGCTGTCCACCGACCTGACCTTCCGTTGCCCGGCGGTGACCGTCGCCCAGCATCAGGCCGCACTCGGCGTGCCGGTGTGGCATTACGTGTTCGATACCGCCGCACCGGGCGGGCAGGTCACGCACAGCGCCGAGCTGCCGTTCCTGTTCAAGGACCTGCCGATCGGCCAGCCGCCGGTGAGCCTGCAACGCTATTGGGCCGCGTTCGTGCAGCGTGGCAATCCGAATGCCACGGGCTTGCCGGCCTGGCCTGCGTTCGCACCCGGGCCTGCGGCGTTGCAGTTCGACGCCAGTGGCGTGCACGCGCTCAAGGACGCGCGCCCGGACGTGTGCGCAGGCGTGGACCTGCCGTAATCGATCGCGCGCACCGAAAAACGGTGCGCGCGATCGACTCAAGCCAACTCAACTCAGCTCAACGTGCGCTGCCCGGCCCGCAGAAGTAGAAACCGCCGTCGCGCAATTTCGCCGACAGGCCGGTGCAGGTGACGCCGCAGGCTTACGGATACCCGTAACCGGCCATCGCCAACGTATGGCAGCACGGCTGCGCCACGCTCACCGACGACAGCTACTGCACGGGATGGGTGGCGATGGAGTACCCATGCGTCACCGACGCCGCGACCGGGTGGCATCCGCCTGCCTTGGGGCGATCAGCATGGCTGTTCTTACTTTTTCTGCAGTCGCACGGCAGCCCCGCCGTTTGCAGCCAATGGCAGCTGCAGGCTGTCGGTGGAGGTGAGCTGGCGCGTGTCGATGCGTACGTCCGTCGGGGCCTGGCCATCGGCGTAGATGGTGGCAATCCAGCGGCCCTTGCCCAGGAACGTCAACGGCACCGTCAGCGTGCGGGCCTGCTCGTTGGTCATCGCGCCTACGTACCAGTCCTTGCCGCTGCGCCGCGCCAATGCGATGTGCTCGCCGATGGCGCCGTCGAGTGCGCGTGTCTCATCCCAGCTTGCCGGCACATCGCGCAGGAACTGCGCGGCCGGCACGTTTTCGTACTGCTCCGGGCTGTCGGCGACCACCGCGAACGGGCTTTCGTAGACCACATACATCGCCAGTTGCTGCGCGCGGGTGGTCATCACCTGCGGCGCGATGTGCTGCATCGTGAATTCGGCCGGGCGCACATTGCGAAAGCCGCCCGGGGTGTAGTCCATCGGGCCAAGCAACATGCGCGTGAATGGCAGCGTGAGGTTGTGGGTTGCGGTGATGCGCGTGGTCCACTTGTTGTACTCGGCGCCGAGCACGCCTTCCTGCGTGAGGTAATTGGGGTAGGTGCGGGTCAGGCCGGTCGGGTGATAGGCACCATGCAGGTCCACCAGCAGTTTGTGCTCGGCAGCCTTGGCTAGCAGGCGATGGTAGAAGTCCACCATCTGCTGGTCGTCGCGGTCCATGAAGTCGACCTTGATGCCCTTGATGCCGAGCTGCTGATACCAGGCGAGTGCCTCGTCCATGTGCGCATCGAGCGCGCGCCAATGCGCCCATAGCCACAGCCCGACATCGCGCTGCCGTGCGTAAGCCACCAGGCCCGGCAGGTCGAGCTGCTCCACCGGCCGGCGGATATCGGCATCGACGTTGTACTGGCCATCGCCGGTGCTGCCGACATACCAGCCGTCGTCGATCAGCATGTACTGCAGCTTCAATTGCTGCGCGTGATCGATATAGCGCTCGATCGTGGCGGTATTCATGCCCGGCTGCGCCACGCCGCCGGCCAGCCCGCCGGACCACCAGTCCCATGCCGATTTGCCCGCGCGCACCCAGCTCGCATCGAAGGCAGGCGGCGGGTTCAGCGCGGAAATCAGGTTGGATTCGATCAGGCTGGCCGGGCTGTCACCCAGCATGATCACCCGCCATGGCGTGGCGAAATCCTGGCCTTTGGCATCGACGCTGACCGCCAGCGTGGGGTCGTCCAGGCGTGGCGATAATTTCGCCGCTACGCCCAGGCCGCCGTCCTCGCGGCCGGTGAGATACAGGCCGGCATAGTCGCGCAGGTTCGCCTCGGCAATCGCCAGCGTGGTGCCGCCGGCATCGGTCTGGCAGACCAGCGGCAACTCCAGCAGATTGTGCGGGCGCAATCTGGATGCGGCGATCGCATCGTATTCGCCCTCGTGGCTGGTTCCAAAGCGCCCCAGGTTCAAGGTCCAGCATGCGTAATCGCTGGGGAATGCAAAGCCGGTGAGTTCGTTGCGAATCCGCACCTCACCGGCGTCGGGCAGCACATAACGCAGCGCAACGCCGTCGTCGTAGGCACGCAATTCCACCGTCAGGCGCCGCTGTTTGGGGTCTGACAACTGCACGCGCAATTGACGATAGTGATCGCGCGCCTGACGTGTCTTGCCTACGGGCAATTCGAATCGGCTGTCATGCGTTTCGGTCGTGCTGCCTTGCAGCGTCATCGCCTTGCCGAGGGTGTTGGCCCGGCCCAGGTCCAGCCCGAGCGGCGCGTCGTCGAGCACGACTTTGTTGCGATACAGCACGCGATAGCTCGGCACGCCGCCCTCGCGTAGCGTGAATTCCACCTGCGTACGTGCGTCGGGCGATTGCACCTGCAGGCGCTGCGCGGATGCAGGCAACGCGATCGAATACAGCAACGCGCACGCCGCCGGTACTGCGGACTGGATCAGGTTTCGCATGAGTCCCTCCTCCTGGGAGCGCCAACCCTAACGCAGAACGGTTGTCGTCGATATCCAGCTGGGGTAACGTTACCTCGCACCATGGCCGCTGAAACAGGGGCGGCAGCCACGGGCGGCATCACGGCAGAGGCAATGACAAGGCGGCTACGCGTCGTTTTGGCAGTTGCGTTGTCGCGATGTGTACCGTTGCTTGGCAGTAGAGCTTGGGAGAGGCCTCTAATGCTGATGGTTCGCAAGGCGTTCCGCCGTGGAGCGCTGTGGCTGGTGTGTGGTTGCATGGCTTGGGCTGCAGTGGAGGCTGCGCCCGTCGATGTGCGATCGACCGGTCCCTACGATGTCCGCGTACTGGCGGGCGGGATGGGATTGGCCAAGAAGCTTGCCGCCGATGCGCCGTTGCTGGCTGCCGACGCAGACTGGAGCGTGTCCGGGTGGGTGCGTCCCTCGCGCGCGAATGCAGGCCCGGCATTGATCGCCGGTCTGGGCGATGCGAAATCGGCCGGGCGTTACTTCGCAATCGACAACGGCAGGCTCGCCTTCGTGCAGGGCGCAGATACGGTGTTGCGCAGCAAGCAGGCGCTGCCTGCGGGGACCTGGACGCAGGTGGCTGCGGTGGCGAAAGCGGGGCGGTTGACGCTGTACGCCAATGGCCGTCAGGTCGCCAGCGGTGCGGTACGCCAGAGCGCGGTCGCGCCCGTGCTGATGTTTGGTCCGCGCGAGCAGCCCGCCGCCTATACGCAGCACTTCGGTGGCGAGATTGCCGGTTTCCTCGCACACGCCGCTGCACTGGAGGCGCCGGCCATCGCGCAGCTTGCGGCCAAGGCGCCGGATCAGGCCTTGCAGCGTTTCGAAGACGCCTCGCCGGCCTGGCAGGTCCAGGTCAAGCAGATGGCTGGCCAGGTCGCGCCGCAGCCGCCGGCAACGCTGCCGCGCAGTGCGGCAGCCTTCTCTGCGCCGGTCGCCAAGCCGGTACAACCGACGCCCGCGTTGCAGCCGCTGGATGCGGCGGCATGGCGGGTCGGTGCGTGGGAACTGGCTGCTGCGCCGGAGCTGGGGCAGGCCACGGGCGCCAGCCTGTCGCGCGGTGATGACAGCGGCGGTGCCGCGGCCTGGCACGCGGCCACCGTGCCGGGCACGGTGCTCACCACGCTGGTCGATCGGGGCGTGTATCCGGATCCGGATATCGGTCTCAACAACATGGCCATTCCCGAATCGCTGAGCCGGCAGGACTGGTGGTACCGCAGCCGTTTCGATCTGCCTGCTGCAACGCAGGGCAAGCGGCTGGAACTGCTGTTCAACGGCATCAACTATGCGGGCGAGGTCTGGGTCAACGGTACGCAGGTCGGGCGTACGCGCGGTGCGTTCGCACGCGGCCGCTTCGATGTCAGCAAGCAGCTCAAGGCTGGCCGCAACATCATCGCAGTGCGTGTCTCGCCGCCGCCGCATCCTGGCATCGCGCACGAGCAGTCGATGACCGCAGGCGTGGGCGAGAATGGCGGTGTGCAGGCGCTGGATGGGCCGACCTTCATCGCCAGCGAAGGCTGGGACTGGATTCCGGCGGTACGCGATCGCAATGCCGGGCTTTGGCAGGACGTGCAGTTGCACGCCACCGGGCCGCTGGCGCTTGGCGACACCCGGGTGGTGACGACGCGGCTGGCCCCGGATCACCGGCGTGCCGAGCTTGAAATCAGCGTGCCATTGCGCAACGACAGTACCGCGGCGGTGCAGGGCACCCTGCAACTGGCCATCGGCGATGTGCGCATCCAGCGGCAGGTCAACGTGCCGGCCGGTGGTACCACGCTCACGCTCAGCGCCGCCGATACGCCGCAGCTGGTCATCGCCAATCCGCGCCTGTGGTGGCCCAACGGTTATGGCGAGCCTGCGTTGTATACCTTGCAGGCCAGCGTCGAGGTGGCCGGTACGCCATCGGACACGCAGCAGCTGCGCTTTGGCATTCGCGAAGTCGGTTACGAACTGTCGCTGTTCGACCAGGACGGTGCGCTGCGCCGCGTGCTGGTGGATTTCAACAAGGCACGTCAGCGTGGTGAACGCATTGTCGATGCCCGCCACAGTGCGATCCGCCCCGTGCCCGGAGGCGATGCGCAATCGTTCTATCCCGGCGCGCAGGCATCGCCGGCGGTCACGCCGCTGAGTGACGACGCGCTGGCGCCTTACCTGGCCATCCGCATCAATGGCGTACGCATTGCCGTCAAGGGCGGCAACTGGGGCATGGACGACTGGCGCAAGCGCGTCTCGCGCGAGCGGCTGGAGCCGTACTTCCGCCTGCAGCGCGATGCGCATTTCAATGTGGTGCGCAACTGGGTGGGGCAGAACACCGAAGCCAGCTTCTTCGAGCTGGCCGACGAATACGGCATGCTGGTGCTCAACGACTTCTGGCAGTCCACCCAGAACTACAACATGGAGCCGGCCGATGCGGCGCTGTTCCTGGACAATGCCGCCGAGGTGATCAAGCGCTTCCGCAACCATCCGTCCATCGTGTTGTGGTTCGGCCGCAACGAAGGCGTGCCCGCACCCATCCTCAACGAAGGCCTGGATGCGCTGGTGGCCGAGCTCGATGGCACGCGCTGGTACACCGGCAGTTCCAACCAGGTCAATCTGCAGGGCAGCGGCCCGTACAACTACCGCGAGCCGGTGGGGTACTTCAACGCCTTGGCACAGGGCTTTTCGGTGGAAGTGGGCACGCCGTCGTTCTCCACCCTGGAGTCGTTCAAGGCCTCCGTCCCGGCGGCGCAGGACCAGTGGCCGATCAGCGATGCCTGGGCCTATCACGACTGGCACCAGTCCGGTAACGGCGACACCGCCAGCTTCATGCGTTCGCTCACCGACAAGCTTGGTGCGCCCACCAGCCTGGAAGATTTTGAGCGCAAGGCGCAATTGCTCAACTACGACACCCATCGCGCCATCTTCGAAGGCTTCAACGCGCAGCTGTGGACCAAGAACAGCGGGCGCCTGCTGTGGATGAGCCATCCGGCCTGGCCCAGCAACATGTGGCAGATCTACAGCCACGACTACGACACCCATGCGGCCTACTACGGTGTGCGCAATGCGGCAGAGATGCTGCATGTGCAGATGAACCTGCCCGGCCACGACGTGGTGGTGGTCAACAATGCCAGCGCCCCGGTGCGTGGCCTGCGCGTGCGTGCAGAGGTCTACAGCAGCGATGGCGCATTGCTGCAGCAGCGCGAACAGGCCGTGGACGCCGCGCCCGTTGCGGTCTCGGCACCGGTGCTGCAACTGGCGCCGTTGCTCAAGGACACCAACGGGCTGGGCTTTGTGCGGCTGCAATTGCTCGATCGCGATGCGGTCGTGCGTTCGCGCAATTTCTACTGGGTGGCGCGCGATGCGGCAGCCATGCGTGGCCTGGATGCGCTGGCGGCAGTGCCGGTGCAGCTCAGCACGCAACTGCAGGAGGGTGCCGAGCCGGTGCTGCGCGCCACCGTGCGCAATGCCTCGCAGCAGGTGGCGCTCAACACCAAGCTGACCCTGGTGGACGCGCAGGGCCAACGCATCCTGCCGGCGTACTACAGCGACAACTACCTCAGCCTGGTGCCGGGCGAGCAGCGCGAGATCGAGATTCGCGGCCCGTCCGCGGCGAGCCTGCGCAACGCCACGCTGCAGGTGCGCGGCTGGAATGTCGAACCATCAACAGGCGTCGCCAGCGGGCTTCCGTAGCGGCGCCGACAGGTTGCCACGCCGTGTCCGCACGGCGGTCGCACTGATGCGCCGATCGCGCGTCAGCCAATACCGCATTGCCGTTGCTGCAATGCCATTCGAAACGGTCGTGGATTGTCGTCATCCCTGGGAGGGGACCATGAACAAGCTGCATGCGAACACCCGCCACACCCCATTGGTCGCCGCACTGGCGGCTGCACTCACCCTGCTGGCCGGCAGCGCAAACGCACAGGACGCCAGCGCTGCCGCCGGGGTCACCGACCTGGACAAGGTCATGGTCAAGGGCGTGCGCGGCGCGCAGGCCGAGGCCATCGAGAACAAGCGCACCGCCGCGCAGATCATCGACTCGATCTCTGCAGAGGACATCGGCAAGCTGCCCGATGTCACCATCACCGATTCGCTGCAGCGCGTGCCCGGCGTGCAGATCCGGCGTTCGGCCGGCGAGGGCTCGCAGCTCAATATCCGCGGCATGCCGCAGGTGCAGACCACCATGAACGGAGAGTTGTACCTGAGCGCCGGTGGCGGCGACCAGTACGGCCAGCCGAACATCGGCCGCGCGCAGCCGGATTTCGTCGACATCCCGCCGACGCTGTTCAGCGGCGTGGACGTGATCAAATCGCCGACCGCCGCGGACCTGGATGGCGGCATCAGCGGTACCGTCTCGCTCAAGACACGGCGCCCGTTCGACCTGCCCGAAGGTTGGACCTTCAGCGGCCAGGCCGAAGGCTCCTACGGCGACCGCGTGCAGGAACTCAACGAGCTGTACTCGGGCCTGGCCAGTTTCCGCACCGAGCGTTGGGGCGCGTTGCTGGCGGTGTCGTACTCCGATGCCACGCTGGAGAACAAGCATCCCAGCGTGTATTCCAATGGCGCGCAGAAATCCACCGAGCAGAACGTGGGCTTTGATTTCAATGGCGACGGGCGCATCGGCAGCAATACCGATCCGTCCAACCTGCCGCGCGACTACTTCTACAACTGGGTCGCCACCGAGCTGGACAACCGCAGCACCGACCGCCAGCGCACCGGCATCAACGGCTCGTTCCAGTTCAACATCAACGATTCGTGGACGGTGCTGGCCGATGCGGCCTACACCAAGCTCGAAGACCAGGACACCTCGGTCGCCGCGCAGCTGCACACCGGTTGGGCCACCAACCAGTTGCAGCCCGGATCGGTGGTCGATTCCAATGGCGTGCTGGAATACGGCCAGTTCCGCTACAACCGCTTCCAGGCCCACTCGATGGCCGGCGTCGCCGACTCGGACGCGCTCAACACCAATCTGGAACTGCGCTTCGACGATGGTGGCCCCTTCCGTGCCTCGTTCCGCTGGGTGCATGGCGACGCGCAGCGCACCTACGACGAAGCGCGTGCCGATGCGGTGGTGACACGCGGCGACCAGATCACCCGCGCCGGCGGCGTGACGCAATGGGCCAACGCCAATGGCCTGCCGACGGTGGATGCCTCGGTGGATTTCCGTGGCACCTATCCGGCGGTCAACCTCGGCACCGATGTGTCCAACCCGGACAACTGGCAGCTGATGTCGACCTGGGCGCAGGGCAACAAGATCGAGGCGACGATGGACGCGTTCCGCGCCGATGGCACCTTCGAATTCGACGAGGGCGTGGTGCGCGGCTTCCAGTTCGGCATCCGTTACGGTGAGCGCGAGGTCAAGCTGGACACCTATCGCTACCTGTCGCCGGTGTCCACCAGCTGCGCCGACCCCAACCGCTCGCTCTACTACTTCAAGGATCCGCTGATCGTGGACACCTGCAGCGGCGTTTCCGAAGCGCGCCTGCTGCCGTTCAATTCGATTCCCGGTTACTGGGCCTACTTCAACGACTTCGATCCGCTCAGGGTCACCGGCCTGGGCAGCCAGGGCCTGCCGGCGATCAACCCGCAGGTCATGAAGGACCCGGTGGGCTACCTCAACAGCCTGTACCCGGGCAACGTGGCCTACCAGCAGGCTGCCGATTCCTACAAGGTCACCGAAAAGAGCACCGCGGCGTACTTCCTGGCAAACCTGGAAGGCGGCACCGGCAGCGCGGTGCCGTGGACGGCCAACATCGGCGCGCGCATCGTGCAGACCAAGCTGGCGATCGACCAGTACCTGAGCAGCGGCAACGTGTTCATCGGCAACGTTGAATGGAACGGCGTCAGCCCGGCGATCGGCACCAATCGCCTGAACCGTCAGTACACCGACGTGCTGCCCACCGCCAACCTGTCGCTGGACATCACCGACGCGCAGAAGCTGCGCTTTGCCTACAACAAGGCGGTGGCGCGCCAGGACCTGCCCGATCTCGGGCGCGGGCTGGTGAGCTTCTACGCGGTCAATGGCACGCCGCCGCGCAACCCTGCGTTGCCCTCGGATGCGGTGCTGTTCCTCAATGGCCGGTCCGGTAACCCGGATCTCGATCCGTATCGCGCCACCAACTACAACGCCTCGTGGGAATGGTATTTCTCCGATGCGTCGCTGGTCAGCGTGGGTGCGTTCCTGATCGACGTGAAGTCGTTCCCCACCACGGTGACCAACATCGAACTGTTGCCCGACGCCGATGGCGTGGCGCGGCTGGGCGGCCCGGTGGAGCGCATCGTCAATGGCGGCGGCGGCAAGATCAAGGGCTTTGAAGTCGGCTATCAACAGGCCTTCGACTTCCTGCCCGGCTGGTTGAGTGGCTTCGGTACCAACATCAACTACACCTTCTCCGATGCCGACACCGACAACACCGATATCCAAGGCAATACGTTGCCGATCGGCGACAATTCCAAGCACCAGGCCAACGCGGTGCTGTGGTACCAGAAGGACAAGTTGCAGGCACGCGTGGCCTACAACTGGCGCAGCAAGCGCTTCAGCCAGGTCAACAGCGGTGCGTGGGGCGACGAGCTGGCGATCTGGAACGACGACGTCGGCTATCTCGATGCGTCCTTCAGCTACGACGTCAACGACCACCTGACCCTGTACGCCCAGGCAACCAACCTGACCGGCGAAAGCGAGCGGCGCTACGCGCAGTGGACCAACCACTACTACGACCAGAACATCTTCGAGCGTCGTTACTACGCCGGCCTGCGTCTGCGCTTCTGATCCGGCTGTGCGTTGTGCGACATGGCGCACCCCGCGCCGTGTCGCACATGTTTCGCTGTTGTCACTCTCCAGGCGGTCATTGCGCTTTCTTCCCGTCGCCGTTGATTGCGGCGCTGCAGTACGCCTGACCGCAACGTCAGGCACCCTCCCATTCGGCCGCATCGTCGGGAAGCGATGTGGCCGTTTTTTTGTGTGTGATGGCGCAGGCGTTACACGATGCCGATCGATGCAGCACTTACCGCGCCGGCGGCCCGGCCGTCGAGCCGCGCTTGACCACGGTGTACTTCATCACCTGGTGCACGCCCTGCGCGGGATCGCCCTTGCGTCGCTGGCGGATCGCATCGGCCAGCAACGACACCGCGGCGCGGCCCATCGCAGTGACCGGTTGGTGCACGGTGGTGAGTTCGGGCCAGATGGTGGTGGCCACCGGGGTGTCGTCGAAGCCGGCGACCGATACATCCTCGGGTACGCGCAAGCCCAGGCCGTGCGCGACCGCAACGGCCGCAGCCGCCATATCGTCGTTGCTGCAGAAGATGGCGGTGGGCGGTTGCGCCTGTGCGAGCAGGCTGCGCGCGGCGAGCAGGCCGGAGTGATAGGTGAACAGACCCTCTGCCATCAATTCTTCGGCCACGGGCAGGCCAGCGGCCTGCAGGCTGTCGAGATAGCCATTGGCACGCAACGCGCTTGGCGTGTGCTTGGGGTCGCCCTTGATCAATGCGATGCGGCGATGGCCCAGTTCAACCAGGTGGTCGACGATGGCGCGCGCGGCCTGGTAATCGTCGATGCGCACCGAGCTGATCTGCGCCATCGGTGCGCCGCTCGCCACCGCCACGACCGGGATGCCGCGTGCATCGAGTTCGGCGATGGTCTGGCGCGAATCGCATAACGGGGGCGGCAGGATCACGCCGTCCACGCCGGCTGCCAGCAAGCGTTCGGTGGCGGCACGCTGGCTGCGGATGGCACCGCATTTCTCCACCAGCACCTGGCTGCCATTGAGGCTGCTTTGCTCGAGCAGGCCGAGCATGAATTGATTGAGGTAGGCCGCGCTGGGATTGCTGTACAGCACGCCGATGCGCAACAGGCCGCTGGTGCGCAACGAACGGCCTGCCAGATTGGGCCGGTACCCCAATGCCTGCACCGAGGCTTCCACGCGCACGCGCATGTCCTCGCCGACATGCGGGTGACGGTTGATGACGCGCGAGGCCGTCATCGGCGAGACCCCGGCGTGCTTGGCGACATCCAGCAAGGTCGCTGCATTGTTGGCACTGCGTTGGCGCTTGGCCGCCATTGTGTGTGCTCGTCCTGGAGTGGAAGCGAAAGGGCAGCAGGTACGCGCGAGGTCTGCAGCAACCGCGAGTGCCTGGCCGCTGGCACCCGCTGTCGATGGAGGTATCGGCACGCACAACGTGCAGCATGCGCGTCATCCGTGCCGCTCGCCCTCAACAGGCGCCTGCGACGTCTTCCGTCGCAGTTACTCGCTCGGCGGTTGCACGCTTTTCGCGCGACTGCCGAAATCGCCATCGGCCTCGGCCGCCAGGTATGCAAATACCGTGTAGGCCGCCACGTTCTGCGCCAGCGCCTTGGGGTCGATCTTGTCCAGGGTGTCGTCGGCGGTGTGGTGCAGGTCGAAGTAGTCGGTGCCGTCCTGCGCCAGCCATGCCCATGCGCCGCCCTTGGCGGAAATCGGCCCGACATCCGGGCCGGGGCCGCCCTTGTCCGGCACATACGCGATGCCCAACGGCGCGAGCACCTCGGCAATCTGTTTGGTCGCGGCGCGCGAGTCTTCCGGTGCCGCCGAGCCGGTGTTGAACGCATAGATGCGCCCGGCACCGAAGTCGCTCTCTGCGCCGATCTGGTGCAGCGCCATGTCCTTGGCATCCTTGCCGTGCGCGCCCGCATACGCCTTGCCGCCGTACAGGCCCTGCTCCTCGTTGGCGAAGGCCACCACGCGAATCGTGCGCTTGGGCGCCTGCTTGAGTTGGCCGATCAGGTGGCCCGCGGCCATGGTGATCGCCACGCCGGCGCCATCGTCGATCGCGCCGGTGCCAAGATCCCAGGAATCCAGGTGCCCGCCGATCACCACCACTTCCTTGGGCTTGCTGCGTCCGGTGATTTCGCCGATCACGTTGTACGAAGTCGCCGTGCCATCCCAGCCGCAATCCAGTGCCAGCCGCACACGCGTGCTGCCCAGCGCGGCCAGGCGCGCGAGCTGGTTGGCATCGGGCACCGACAACGCTGCTGCCGGCACCGGCGTCAGGCCTTCGTCGAAACGGGTGATGCCGGTATGCGGCACGCGGTGCGAGTCGGTGCCGGCCGAGCGCATCACGAAGCCGATCGCGCCCTTGCGGATCGCTTCCGACGGGCCCTTGCTGCGCACCGCGCCGCCATTGCCGTAATCCTTGCCGTCGCGCGCCTTGGTCATCTGGTAATCGACGAATGCGATCTTGCCGGCCAGCGATCCGGCCGGTGCGGCCTGCAGTGCGGCCAGGTTGTCGAAGCGCACCACCTCGCCCTCGACGGTGCCACCCGGGCTGCCGCCCAGGGCGGTGATGTGCAGGGGCTGCGCATGCGCACCGATCACCGCGGCCTGTTCGCTGCGCCGCTGCCACTTGGGAAAGCGCACCGGCTCGGTCCACACCTTGTCGAAGCCCAGTGACTGGAACTTGGCCTTGGCCCAGGCCACCGCGCGCGGATCGGCCTCGCCACCGGCAATGCGCGGGCCCACTTCGGTGGTCAACGATTCCACCACCGCAAAGCCGGTGTCGTCGGCCAAGGCCTGCTCGCGCAGCTGCGCGGCGGTGCGCAGTGCGCTATCGGCGATGGTGGTCTGTGCGGCGAGCGCGGGTGCGCAAGCGAGTAGGGCAGAGATGGCAACAGCGAGACGACGCATGCAGGGCGGCTCCAACGACAAGGGGGACCCCGAGCTTATCAGCGCGAGGTCCCCCGTCTGCGTGCGAAAGGTCATCCTCCTGCGCGACGTTGCGCAGTGGATGTGCCCGCTTACGGCACGCCTGGTGTCTTCAGCGTGTCGTTCTTCAACGAATCGCGAATCTCGCGCAGCAACAGCACTTCTTCGCTCGGGCCCTTGGGGGCGTCCGGCTTGCGGTGGGTCAGGCGGTTGATCAACTTGACCACCATGAAGATCGCGAAGGCGATGATCACGAACTGCACGACGGTGTTGATGAAATCGCCGTAGCCGATTGCCACCGCCGGAATTTCCTTGCCGGTGGCATCGACGCCGGCAGGCTTGAGCACCCAGGCCAGGCGTGAGAAATCCACATTGCCGATGGCCCAGCCGATCGGCGGCATGATGATCTTTTCCACCAGCGCGGTGACGATCTTGCCGAACGCTGCACCGATAACCACACCGACCGCCAGGTCGATGACATTGCCACGCATCGCGAATTGCTTGAATTCGCTGACCATTCCCATAGCGCACTCCAGATGCGGTCGCGGACCAACTGCCGCGGCGTGATCGTAGCGGGCGGCGTGTCAGCCCGCGATGATGCCGTGGCGCTCGGCGACGTTTTCCAGGCGTGCACTGAATTGATCGCCCGGCAGCAGCGGGCCGACACCGGCCGGCGTGCCCATGAAGATCAGATCGCCCGCGCGCAACGCATAGAGTTTGGAGAGCTCATGCAGGATTTCCGGCACGTTCCAGATCATCTGGTCCAGCAACGACTGCTGACGCACCTGGCCGTTGACCTCCAGCGACAGGTTCAATGCCTCCAGCGCACCCACTTCGCCGGCATGCACCAGCTCGCTGATCGGCGCGGAGTGATCGAAGCCCTTGGCGATGTCCCACGGCAGGCCCTTGGCCTTGGCGGCGGCCTGCAGATCGCGTCGGGTCAGGTCCAGGCCCACGCCGTAGCCATAGATCAGCGCCTCTGCCTGATCCACCGGCAACTCGCCCGCCGGCGCATCGCTGCCCAGTGCCACCACCAGCTCCACTTCGTGGTGCAGTTCCCTGGTGCCGGGCGGATAGGGAATGTGGTCGCCGTGGCCGACCACGATCGCATCGGCAGGCTTCATGAAAAAGGTCGGCTGGCCCCGTTCGGCCCTTGAGGCAGGCGCTGCGGCGCCCATCTCGCGCGCGTGATCGGCGAAGTTGCGGCCGACGCAGTAGATGCGGTGCACCGGAAAGTTGCCGCCACCAACCACCGGAATGCGCGGGACGTCGGCGGCGGGAATCACATCGTGGGTCATGCACGCATCCTTGGGGAACGGGGCAGCTGAGTCTAGCCGTTTGGCCGTGCATGACGGAACCGCCGTGCTGCGCGTTGAGTGCATCGCGCCGCCTGGCCGGCAGTGCGTGCGATCACGGTCTGCGTCGGCGCAGGCGAAAGCGCGCATGCCGGTCAGCTCATGCGCACAGTGATATCAGCATTCAATGCCCACCGCGCCGGATGGCGGTGGCGTGGTGCTTCAGTGCGACAACGGCAGTGCGGGCTTGCGCACCACGCGGTACTCGGCTTCGACCACGCGTGTCTGTTGCGGCGCGCGACGGTTCGACTTGCTCAGCAGCTTCCAGGCGATGCCGCCCAGGATCATCGCCGCGCCCACGAACACGCTGAAGAAGATCAGCACGGCAAGGATGACCAGACCGGCCAGGCCGGCGGCAACGCGCACCAGCGGGTGACGCGGCTTGCGCGGGGCAAACAGGTGGTGGAGGTTGCCGAATTGGAAGAGACGTGCAGGCATGGCGGTGGGCTGCCGGGCAGGAAACAGGCCCGCAGTATCGTTGCGGTTTCATGTCATTGAGTGAAAACTTCGTTAAACAATGGCCTGTTTTGTTAAGTCCATCACATCCAGTGGGCTAGAAGCAGGGCGTCCGGTCGGCAGGAACGCGCATTCGTGAGCGCAGTAGATGCATGCGTGGCGGCTATCGCATGGCGTCGGCGCGATGCAGGCGCGTGCCACAATCGCAGTCCGTTCTCCCATAGCAGACCGCATGTCTTCGCCATCGCCCACCACGCTTGCCGACCTGGCGCAGATTCCCGATGCCGGATTTCTGGAAGTCGAAGCGGTGTGGGACGGCGGCGCGGAGTCGCTGGTGCTGTATCGCGATGGTGCACAGGTACGCGCCTGGTTGAACGTCTGTCCGCATGCCGGCAGGCGGCTGGATTGGGCACCCGGCCAGTTCCTCAAGACCAAGGAAGGCCACCTGGTCTGCGCGGCACACGGCGCGGCGTTCGAGCTCAGTGGCGGCGAATGCATCAGCGGGCCGTGCCGCGGTCAATCGCTGCTGGCGGTGCCGGTACGCATCGAGGGGACGCAGGTGGTCCTTGGCTAGGTTGCCGCTCTAAGGCCGCGTCACACGATCCAGCACAACGTCCGCGTGCCGAGGCTGGAGCAAAGCGCGGCTGGCAGGACATCGCCAGCAGTCGTCGGCCAGCTTCAAGCAGCAGGTGGCGCCGTCGCCGCGTCTCGTGTCTGGCGATCGGGCGTGCAATGCGCCTAACGGCGCACCATCGATGATCGATCCATCTGCGCGCATATCTGCAGCGATCGCCGTCGCCGGCCACGACGCCGATTCAGCGCGCTGCCCACCAGAACATCAGGTTGATCATCGAGACCATGACCACGACGTAGATCAGCGACAGCGGTGCGCCCACGCGCCACAGCTCGCGTGGCTGATAGTTGGCCGGGCCGGCCACCATCGAGATCACCGGGTTGGAGGCGGTCATCAGATTGTTGGACGCCGACAACGCCACGATCAGTGCGAACGCGGTCGGGTTGCCGTTGGCCGCCAATGCCAGATTGACCGCGATCGGCACCATCACGATGGTGGCGCCGACATGGCTGATCACCAGCGAAAACGCGGTGGTCAGCAGCGCCAGGCTGATTTCCAGCGCCCACACCGGAATGCCCTCGGGCAGGCGGTCGATGGTGTGGCCGGCCACCCAGGCCGCGGTGCCGCTGCTGTCCATTGCCCAGCCCAGTGGAATCAGGCCGGCCATCATGAAGATGGTCTTCCAGTTGATCGAGGCGTAGGCCTCGTCCATGCGCAGCACGCCGCTCACCAGCATGCAGGCCACGCCGGTCATCAAGGTCAGCGCCACCGGCAGCCGCGAGGTCAGCGCGATCAGGATGGTGAAGGCGAAGATCGCCATGGCGATCTTGAACTTGTGCGGACGCTGTTCGCCCTTGGGGAAGTCGGTCACCGGCACGAAGTCGCGGCTTTCCGCCGCCTGCGCCAGGTCCTGCCAGATGCTGTGGAACACCAGCATGTCGCCGCCGCGCAGCGGCACGTTGCGCACGTCCTCGCGGATCACCTGCTTGTCGCGGTTGATCGCCAGCAGGCTGATGCCGCTCTGCTTGCGCAGGCGCAACTCGGCGGCGGTCTTGCCGATCAGCCGCGAGTTGGGCGGAATCAATGCTTCGGAAATGCCGGCCAGGCTGGGATTGAACAGATCGCCCAGGTTGCGCAGGCGCGAGGACATACGCAGGAAGTGGTTCTGCGCAAAGTCGGTCACTTCCTGGCGCGGGCCCATCGCCCCGAGCACGCTGCCGACCCAGATGCGCATGTCCGCCGGCGGCGCCAGGCGGGTGTCGTTGCCGGTCTTCAAGGCGAGCAGCAAGGGCGCGTCGTGCAGCGCCTCGGCCTCGCCCAGGGTCATGCCGACCAGCGGGCTTTCGGCGCTGACGGTGAGCTCGAACACGTCGCCGTCGATGCCGTAGGTCTTGGCGAAATAGCTCTCGGTGCGCGAGGGCGTGACGCCTTCGTTGATCAGGCGTTCTTCCTCGATCAGCTTGCGGTCGCCGTAGAAACGGAAGTACAGCAATGCAGCGATCAGCAAGGCCACGCCGATCGGCAGCGGCGCGAACATGGTCAACGGCTCGATGCTGGCCATGCCCGAGGGCAGGTTGTTGTTGGCCGACACCAGCAGGTCGTTGAGCAGGATCAGCGGCGAATTGCCCACCATGGTCAGCGCGCCGCCCATCACGATGGCCGCGGCGATCGGCAGCAACATGCGTTGCAGGGTCAGCCCGGTGCGCGCGGCCAGCCGCGAGGCGACCGGCAGGTACAAGGCCATCACCGACGGGTTCTGCATGAAGGACGAGTTCAGGCCGGAGATGGCCAGCGTCATCATCATCAGGCGTTGTTCGCTGCCGTGCGAGCGCCGCAGCAACCAGGTCGCCAGGCGATTCAACGCACCGGTGCGCTCCAGCCCCGCGCCGAGGATGGTGGTGGCGATGATGCTCATCACCGCGTTACCGGAAAAACCACCAAACAGTTCTTCCGGCGCCACCAGCCCGGTCACGCCCAGCACCACCAGCACGATCAACGCCACCACATCGGCGCGAATGCGCTCGAACAGGAACATCGCCATCGTGAAACCGACCAGCCCGAGGACGAGCTTCATATCGTTGGTCAGTGTCAGCGCGGTATCCATTGGGGGCCGGGAATGGGGAGTCGGGAATAGGGAATTGGCAGAGCGGGAAAGCGCTGACGCTGTGAGTTATCCGGGGGGCATCGCCGTTTGCTCCTGCGATTCCCGATTCCCGATTTCCGATTCCCGGTCATACAGCAAATCCCACACGCCGTGGCCGAGCTTCTGGCCGCGGGTTTCGAAGTGGGTCTGCGGGCGCCAGGCGGGGCGTTCGACGTGGCCGCGCGGGCCGGCGCGATTGACCAGGCCCGGTGTGGCGTCGAGTACGTCCCACATCTGTTCGGCGTAATCGGCCCAGTCGGTGGCCGCGTGCAGGCGGCCACCATGGCGCAGCTTGCGCACCACCAGCGCCGCGAACGCCGGCTGGATCAGGCGGCGCTTGTTGTGGCGCTTCTTGTGCCATGGGTCGGGGAAGTAGATGCGCACCTCGTCCAGCGCGCCATCGGCGATCTCGTGCTCGAGCACTTCCACCGCATCGTGGTGGTACAGGCGCACATGCGTGCTGCCGTCATCGTCCAGCGCATTGAGCAGGCGACCGACGCCAGGCGCATGCACCTCGATGCCGATGTAGTCGCGGCTGGGGTCCTGCTGGGCGGCAAAGCGCAATGCCGCCCCGTTGCCAAACCCGATCTCCAGCACCTTGGGCGCGGGACGGCCGAACGCCGCATCCAGGTCGCGCGCCGTGCCGCTGTAGTCCAGGCCGAAGCGTGGCCACAGCTCGTCAAACGCGCGCTGCTGCGCCGGGGTGAAGCGGCCCTGGCGCAGCACGAAGCTGCGCACCTGCCGGCGGCCCTCTTCGATGGTGAAGGGCTTGGGCGGCATCTTGGCGCCGTCGCTGGTGAAAGGATCAGTCATGAATTAGGTCGCATCAGAAAAGCCCCGCTCCCTTTGGGAGAGGGGTTGGGGTGAGGGTAGGGCGTGAGGGGGCACTCGCAGTAATGCGCGATCTGGCAACGGCCACATCCGGCACCTCACACCGCCAAGCATTGCGCATCGACTGCAATGTCAACGCAGCCCACCCACTCATCCAATCACGCCATCCACCGGACTGGACGCCGAGGCATACCGCTTGCGCGGAATCCGCCCGGCCAGGAAGGCCTCGCGTCCGGCCTCGATCGCCTTGCGCATCGCGCTGGCCATCAGGATCGGATCACGCGCACCGGCGATGGCGGTATTCATCAATACACCGTCGCAGCCCAGCTCCATCGCGATCGCCGCATCCGATGCCGTGCCCACGCCGGCGTCGACGATGATCGGCACCTTGGCGTTTTCGATGATTTCCAGCAGGTTGTACTTGTTCTGGATGCCCAGCCCGGAGCCAATCGGCGCGGCCAGCGGCATCACCGCCACGCAGCCGATCTCCTCCAGGCGCTTGGCCAGGATCGGATCATCGGAGGTATAGACCATGACGTCGAAGCCGTCGGCGACCAGCTGCTCGGCGGCCTTGAGCGTCTGCACCACGTCCGGATACAGCGTGCGCTCGTCGCCGAGCACCTCCAGCTTGGTCAGGTTGTGGCCGTCCAGCAGTTCGCGCGCCAGCCGGCAGGTGCGGACTGCATCTTCAGCGGTGTAGCAGCCGGCGGTGTTGGGCAGCAGCGTGTAGCGATCCGGCGGCAGCACATCCAGCAGGCTGGGCGCGTTCGGGTCCTGGCCGATGTTCACCCGGCGAATCGCCACGGTGACGATCTGCGCGGCGGCCGCTTCGGTGGCCAGGCGGGTTTCGTCCAGATCCTTGAACTTGCCGGTGCCGGTCAGCAGGCGCGAACGGTAGGGCTTGCCGGCGATGATCAGCGCATCAGAGGGGGCGGTATTGGTCATCAGGCAATTATCACCGATCGCGCGCGGCTGCGCCGGCCTGCGCGCCGCATCAGCCGCCGCCCAATGCGTGCACGATCTCCACCACATCGCCGGCACGCAAACGGTGCGTGGCATGCCGCCCGCGCGACACGATTTCGCCATTGACCTCCACCGCCACGCGCCGCTGTGCAAGACCTTCCTGCTCCAGCAGGGTTGCCAGCAGCAAGTCGTCGGGAATGTCGCGCGGGGTGCCGTTGAGTTGAATGTTCATGTCATCATTGTGGCATCGCGTGCCGTCAGGGCGCGCGTTTTTGCGTTATGCGGCAATGCAGCGTGAGCGCGGGCGGCGAGGGTGAAACCATGAGCCATGCGCCGGCGTACGTCAGCAGGTCCGGTCCAGTTCCACACTACCTTGAGCAGGCACTTCCATGGCTTCAACTCTTCGCCCGATCCGTTCCCTGATGGCCGTGGCCATCGCCATTGCGGCCACCCCGGCCATGGCCGCGTCTGCCTTCGACCAGACCGTGTTTTTCGGTGACAGCCTCACCGACAGCGGCTACTACAACCCGTTGCTGCCGGCCGCCTCGCGCGCAGTCACCGGCAAGTTCACCACCAACCCGGGCTGGGTCTGGGCCGAATACGTCGCCGACCATTACGGCACCAATGCAGCGCCCAACGGCAACGGCCAGACCGGCGACAACTACGCTGCCGGCGGCGCGCGCATCCAGGCCAATTCGACCAGCGTGCTCGGTGCCGCGCCGTCGGTGACCAGCCAGGTCAACACCTACCTGAGCGCCAACGGCGGCCAGGCCAATCCGAACGCGCTCTACACCGTGTGGGGCGGCGCCAACGATCTGCTCGCCGCTGCAGCTGCGCCGGCCCAGGCGCAGGCCATCATCGGCAATGCGGTCACCGCGCAGGTCGGGGCGGTCGGCGCCTTGCAGGCCGCCGGCGCGCGCTACGTGATGGTGCCGACCATTCCGGATGTGGGCATCACCCCGCGCTTCCGCGCCGGCGGTGCCGCCGCGATGGCGCAGGGCACTGCGGCGGCAACCGCCTACAACACCGCGCTGTTCAATGGCCTGCGCTCGGCCGGCTTGCGCGTGATCCCGGTGGACACCTTCCACATCCTGCAGGAAGTGGTCGCCGATCCGGGCACCTACGGCTTCAGCAACGTCACCAGCACCGCTTGCAACCCGGCCGTGCCGCTGCCGGCGTGCAACCCGACCAGCCTGGTCGCTGCCAACGCCCCGAACACCTATGTGTTTGCCGATGGCATCCATCCGACCACCGCCACTCACCAGATCCTGGGCCAGTACGCCATTTCGCTCCTGGAAGCGCCGCGCCTGCAGCAGGTGCTGACGCATTCGGCGCAGGCGATCGGCCGCGCGCGCGCTGACCAGGTGGCCTGGCATCTGGACGGCAAGCCGGATGCCGATGGCCTGCGTTGGTGGGGCAGTGTGCGTGGCGACATGCAGCGCTACGACCACGCCGATCTGTACGACGGCATGGCCCCGGCCGGCCTGTTCGGCGTGGACTGGACTGCCGGCGACCTGGTGTTCGGCGGCTTTGCCGGCTTCGGCAGCATGGATGCCGATTTCGGCAACCGCAACGGCAGCTTCAAGCAGGACGACACCACGCTGGGCGGCTTCTTCGGCTGGTACACCGGCCCGGTCTGGGTCAATGCCCAGGTCAGCTACAGCTGGCTCAGCTACGACGTCGACCGTGAAGTGCAGCTCGGGCCGGCCACGCGCGTGCACAGCGGCTCGCCGGACGGCAGCAACCTCACCGCCGCGGTCAACGCCGGCTATTCGCTGGGCGAAGGCAACGTCAAGTACGGCCCGGTGGTCGGCCTGACCTGGCAGAAGCTCAAGCTCGACGGCTACACCGAGGGCAACGCAAGCTCCACCGCATTGGGCTACGCCGTTCAGGACATCGATTCGATGGTTGGCCGCATCGGCTTCCAGGTGCGCCTGGACGGTGCAATGGTCAAGCCGTACCTGCAGGCAACCTACGACCACGAGTTCAAGGACGGCACCGAAGCCAGTGCCTGGCTGCAGTCGATGCCGGAAGTCGGCATGTACACCGTCCCGGGCCAGAACTTCGACCGCAACTATGCGACCGTCGTGCTGGGCGCCCGCACCGGCCTGTGGGGCCTGCAGAGCAATATCGGCCTGAGCACCACCACCGCACAGCGCAGCGCCCGCGATGCGACGCTGTTCGTGAACTTCAGCGGCAATTTCTGATCCGCGCCGCACAGCTGTCCACGCGGTGGATCTGCAAGACACGAGGGCCGGGCAACCGGCCCTCGTCACGTCTGCGCATTGCGCCCGACACCCGCACCCGCCTACACTCTCGCAACGCCACGCGGGCGTAGCTCAATGGTAGAGCTGTAGCTTCCCAAGCTACTGACGTGGGTTCGATTCCCATCGCCCGCTCCAGAGTTTTTACTCAGTTTGTAAGTGATTGACTGGGTTGAATATTTTGGCCAATTGATGATTCCGAGCGATGCCCCTTGAGGTATCAATCGAGGTATCAATCTTGCCCAAGCTTCTGATGATTGCGCGGTCAGCCGGCCTGTATGCGCGCTTCTTTGTCCCTACCGATCTTCGAGCCTCCATCGGCTCGCGTTACCTTGTCCGATCGCTGGGAAACCGTAGTGGGGACCACGCCAGGCTGGCGGCGGCCACGATGGGAATGGCACTATCGATGGCATTCGATGCCATGCGGAAAGGGATGACCGTGGATCTGGAAGAACTGCTGGAAAAGGTTCGCAGTGGGGACATCAAAGAGCTGACGCTGAAAGATGTGACGCTGCCGGACGGCACGCGCATCGCGCAGGCGCAGCTGGACAACCCCGCCGATGCCGGGATCTTCGGAGACCTAATGGTGCGGGCGCGGCAGACAGAGCCCACCGAGGTCATGGCGGCGAGGGTGGCCAAGCGTCGGCAACAGTTGCGCGAGGGCAGTCAACGCATCTCCGGCGATGACTCCAAGGCGCTGATGCTGTCCAAGGCGATGGTCGATCATTTGAGGGACTTGGCCGGGGCACGCCTGCATCAGAAGACCGTGTTGGAGAGCCGTCACACATTGCGCCTTGTTCGCCGGAATCATCGGCAAGGATGCCGGTCGCGTCGCTGACCCAGGATCACGTGCGGGCCTTCTTTGAGGGCGTGCGTTACTGGCCCTCGAATGCGACCAAGCGGCCGGCCTATCGGGACCTGTCGGTACTCATCTGCGCTCATCTTTCTCTTCTCGCCTGTGCGAAGTCACCTATGCGGCAGAGGCACCATTGCTCCTAGACCAGTCGCGGGCATGAGGTCAGCATTGGAGAAAGTTAAGGCGGTGGTGGCGTGCGGTAGGGGTGTGTCATTGGGTCGTTTGTCAAGCCTTTATCTGTGCGTGCTACAAAGGATCGCAGGGCATATAAAGGCCGCTTAGTGCAACCGAAACTTATCGGGTCTGTGAGCTAGATTTTGGGAGAGTCTCATCCTTGCATCATTAGTTAAAAAAGACATGGCAGTGAGCGCACTAATCTTTAACTCGACAAGCAAAACATCAGCTCGAGCTGGCAATAATAATGTCCTAGAACTATATTGCGTTGAAGCATTTGGACGTCTGCTAAGAGAAGGTGCATAACATACAAGAATTTTTGCCTACTCTTGAGGTCTCAACTTGTGAGATGGCTATGTGATCTCATGCTCTCCTATGGCGTCAAATGGAATAAACAGGAGAGGTGCCAGCTGAGCATGTTATATGGTGAGGTGTCAGACGTTAATCTCTGATGGTTGATATTGCCTATTGGCATCATTATTTTGCATATAAATATTTAAATATACGGGGTGAGCTATGAGCGATTCAATTGAAGTGACTCTTGAGGATGTGCCTGATGGAAGCGTGACGAGGCAGAAAATAAATCCTTCAACATACTCAACTATTCTTGAGTTACAAGCTGGGGTGGCCGATAATGGGGTTATTAGTCCTTTAAGATTGGCAGACAAGCTTAAATATGATGGTTTGGCCTCTGCCAGGTCGTTCGGGATTCTTGGGGATGGGTCTAACCAGACAGCGTTGATCAATTATGTTCTTAGCCTTGGTAAGCCAGTCTACTTTCCTGAAGGCAGCTATGCATGCTTTGATCAGCTTATTGTGCCAGCAGGGGGCGGTATCATCGGGTGCGGCGAGAAAACTAGATTTGTTAGAAATTTTAGTGCCGGAAAAGCACTTATAAGTTATGTAGGAAATGGTGGTGATGTTGGGCAGCAGCCATGGCTTCGTCGATTCGCCATCACAACAGCCCCAAGTCAATTTGTGGGGGAAAATGACAATGGCATAGAAATTGGCATTGCTGCGCCTTGGGGAGGTCGGGGAGATATCTCCGATATCACAATTGTTGGGCAATTCGATGGTTTTAAATGGAAAGGCGGCAGCGTGGCGTCTTTTAGTGCGATTCGTTGTTATGAAAACAAGCGGCACGGATTTTTTGGTGTCAACCCGCGTGGTGAATTGCTTGAGTGTCATGCGGAATATAGTGGTGGCAACGGTTACTATATCCTAGCAACTGCTCCTGGTGAAACTGGCGTTCGTCTCATCAATTGTGGAACGTTCTGTAGTCAGGAATTTGGCTTGCAGGTTGATGCTTCAGTTCCAGAGGGTGGTGCCAATGTTTGGCTGATTGGGCGCTTCTCTTCTTCATTCGATGGTAGGGGTGGAATTAACTCAACCAAGCCAATTGTGCAATTTTTATGGGATAAGATTTTCGTGGAGTATGCGGGATATTCTCGAAATTTTCGTCCTTCTTTTGCTGACTACCCAGATGCCAAGGGTGTTACCCTCGCTGGTCCGAGGGTCGAGAGGATAGCTGGAAGTGATCTAGAGATATACAATTGTCGCGGGCAAGGTATTCTTATCGACAATGCTGATGTCCAATTGTCAGGGATTACCAAAGTTGCTAATAATGGCCGAGGCCTTGGGTCGGGTGCCGATCGCGTGGGTTTTGGGATTCAAAACAGCGCCCGTGTCTTCATCCAGTCACTTTACACAGAAGCTCATAAATCGTCTGCCTCCCAGAGCACAGATTTGGCTGTCAATACTCCAGACTGTATCGTGGAGATGGGTGAGACGGATTGTAGGACTGTCTACAATGTTGGATCTCCAGTCTGTTGGGTTGGCCGAAGGAAAAATCTTGAGGCCGTAACGATTCCGTCTGCTTCTACGCTCTTGATTCCGGGGTATGCAAGGCGCGTAACGGTAACAGGTGGCAATAATATAAATGCTGCCACACCTACTTGGCCTGGTCATGAGATTGTTGTTTATTGCGAGGCCTCTCCGAGTATTTCCAATGGAAACAATCTAAGAAAGCAGTCATTGTCTGCGGAGAAGGTTAGTCGATGGACATGCGATGGCACTAGCTGGTGGATTTCTAGTTAAGCTTGTTTCTCGGCTAGGAGAGGTATTATTTCTGCTTGTCTCTAGATATCCATATCATGACGTCAATGCTAGGCATGTTTAGGCCTGTCAGGCATTGGCGTCGATGTTATTATTTTCGGGTTTGTCACTTTAGGGGTAACCCTCTGATATGGATCACTTTTAAGGCGTGGTGCTCGACTACCTTCGCGCTGACCGCGCGCTGTTCGTCAACAGCCAGTGCTGCATCCAGCTCAACGGGACCAACCCCCGACACCAGCGGTCCCCATTGGTATTGCAATGCCGTCGCCGTGAGCTTCAAAGAGCAGGCCGCCTACCTGTGCGAAATCACCTATGCGGCCAGAGCGCCCTCGTTGCGCGGTCGGCTGAGAGGGTGGGACGAACACTGGGAAGGGGTAAAGGCCGCGCTGATGCGGGACAGCGGTGTGCCAGCGGGGTGGTCCGTCAACCCTGGCTGTTCGTGCTGCAAGCGCACGTGGAGCGGTTGAAGGGCAGCTTGGTATCGCTAGGCATGCTACCGAGCCCGCGAATCACGTTCCTTGAGGATGTTGTGCCCTGGCGCTATCGTTTCTGGAACCGCGGAGCTTATGAAGATCCGACCGGTTAGTGAAGAAACGCGCCAAACGCGTGTGGTGACTATCATCGGTAGTTAGACAATGCGTGATGTGTCACAATTGAGAATCAATCTCATCTTTGGGTCAGCCACGTGGTTTGAAGCCGCCCTCGCTTTCAAGGGTTCTTCATGGCCGTCGACCATTCATTGCTTGCCTCGCTTTACCGCGATCATCAGCCTTGGCTACAGCGCTGGGTCGGTGGCCGGGTTGGGTCTCGAGAGGTTGCGCAAGACCTGACGCAGGACACCTTCACTCGCTTGCTCAGTGGGCGCGACCTTTGCGGATTGAATGAACCACGCGCGTTCCTAACGACGGTGGCCAAGGGCCTCATGGCTAATTGGTTTCGTCGCCAATCGTTGGAACGTGCCTACTTGGAAAGCTTGACTGCGCTTCCCGAAGCAATCGTGCCATCAGAAGAGGAGCGAGCGATCGTCTGCGAGGCGCTTTGCCTCATCGATGCAATGCTCGAAGGGTTACCTGTGGCTGTGCGCCAAGTCTTCCTGCTGGCCCAGTTTGAAGGCCTTGGGTATGGCGAGATTGGCTGCAAGCTTGACCTATCGCTGAGCACCGTCAAGCGACATATGAAGCGTGCTTGGCTCGCATGCCTGGCCTATGTGCCCTGACGACACCAAGTCCCCAATGCCACTTGATCCCTGCGTGCTCGAACAAGCCGCCGAATGGGTCGTGCGATTAGGAGAGCATGGCGGAGCTCAGGACCAAGCTGCCTGTGAGCGTTGGCAGCAACAGCACCCCGACAACGCACGGGCATGGCGAAGGGTTGAAGAGCTCTTGGGGACCATCAACGCGGTCCCACCTTCGATTGCACGCCCCGTATTGGATCGCCCCAAGCACCCGGGACGTCGCTTAGCCATGAAGCACTTAGGCGCCTGGCTACTCGCTGCCCCGGCTGGGTGGCTTGCCTGGCAACTGTGGGAACAATCGAAATGGGATCAACGCTTCAGGACGGGCACTGGGGAGTGGCAGCACCAGCAGCTCGCGGACGGAACCCAGATAGAGCTCGATTCCGGAACTTCGCTGGACGTGGCTTATGGTGCAAAACAACGCCTGCTGCGCTTGCAACAAGGTCAGGTGCTGATCAAGACCGCGCCAGACATCATGCCCTCACCGAGACCCTTTCGGGTTGCCGCGACGCACGGATGTATGCAGGCACTGGGTACACGTTTCAATGTGCGCGTAGAGGAGCATCGAACACACTTGGCGGTATTCGATGGCGCGGTGCGCATCGAGCTCGAGGAAACACGCGCTCGTCGTGTCGGGTGGATGCGGGCTTTGCCGTTTGGTTTGACCGCAATCGTTGCGTCATCGCTCCGAAGCCAACCGAGCAATTGACGGGCTGGTCAAGGGGCCTGCTGGTCATCAATGCCGAGCCACTCGGGCAGGTGCTCGAAGAGCTTGGGCGCTATCGCCATGGTGTGCTGCGTTGTGATCCGTCTGTGGCGCATCTCTTGGTGTCAGGCGTGTTCCCATTGGCTCATGTCGACCAGAGCCTCGACATGATCACCCAGACACATGGCTTGGCCATCGAGCGCCGAGCCAAAGGCTGGTGGACGACGGTCGTCCCAAAATAAAAAGCAGTCGGAGTGACCCTTTTTTCAATCTCGCGGGGCAAGTGGAAGAACCCCTATTGTTGAGCGCTGTCATGCGTCGTTTTTACCATCCCCTGCGGATTCGTCTTCTAGTCCTTGCCCTGGCTACCGTCTCAAGCTCGGCGTTTGCCCAGGCAACGCCCGCTCGATTGCCTGCGGGGCCGCTGGGCGCAACGCTCACCGCGTTTGCCACTGAGCGCGGGATCGCATTGTCGTTCGATCCCGCCTTGACCGAGGGGCTGACTGCGCCATCGATCGAGGGCAACATGACCGATCGCGAAGGCCTGGAGCGGCTGCTATCGGGTTCGGGACTGCGCTTGCTTGCACGCTCCAATGGAAGCTACACACTGCTTCGCGCACCTGCTGCGAGCAGCGGGATCATTCCATTGTCGCCCTTGCGCATCGGGGCGCAGCGCACGTTCCCTTACTCGGAGGGAATTGCACTGGATCAAGCCTACATTGATGCAGCGCCTCGGGGAGAAAGCGATCTCGCCACGCTACTGCGCATCAATCCATCGGTGCAGTTCAGCGACACAGCGAGAAGCTCGCGCAATGCCGGCGAGATCCGCCCGGCAGATTTCAGCATCAACGGCGCGCCGTTTTACCAGAACCTATTCCTGATCGATGGCATCAGCTTCAATAACGATATCGATCCGGTCTTCAACAACGCTGACCACTATGCTGATGTCCCTAGCCAGTCACAGGGCATCGCGGTCGATACCGATCTGCTCGAGGGCGTGACCGTCTACGATAGCAACGTGCCGGCAGCCTTCGGGAACTTCACTGGTGGCGTGGTGGACGCACAAACCCGTAAGGCAGGTGACCGTTTACACGGAAAAATCTGGTTCCGCATGGCGCGTTCGGTTTGGAATGACATCATCATCCCTCAAGGGCAAGAGCAGGACTTCGAGCAGTCAGCAACCAGCGATTTTCAACCCGAGTTCGACAAGTTCAAATTTGGGGCGCGACTGGAAGGACGGACCAAGAGCGGCATTGGGCTGATTGGGACTGTCACGCAGACTCGCTCGGAGATCCCTCTTCGAGGCTATACCTCGGGGAATGTGAGCAGCAGCGATGCCAACAGCAAAACGCAAACCCGGCAGAACACAGCGACCTCCTTGTCGGCCGATTGGAAAAGCGATAGTGGTATTGAGCTCGGTGCCAGCCTCACCTATGCGCCGACCGATGATCGTTACTTCATCCAAAGCGCCAAAAACTCATGGTTCGATCTGAAATCAGGTGGCCCTGTTGTGGCGCTGCGTGCCAACGTCGAGCGTGGGGCCTGGACGATGCGCAATACCTTGAGCTACAGCGATCTTGAGAGCTCCAGGCGAAGCCAGGTCGACTACTGGAAGTCCTGGGCCAAGTCACGGGAGTTCGATTGGGGCGTCAACAACAGTAGCCGCGAAGGAAGCTGGGGCAATGTTGATCAGCATGATCGCAAGGTGGGCTATCAAGCCCAGCTCGATCGGGAGCCCATTGCCTGGGGATCGAGCGAACACAATGTGCAGCTGGGCGTGTCCTTCCAGCATCGAGAAGCAAACTACGAGCGCCTCAATGACCACTACAACTACCTGCAACCCTATGCCACCACAAGCTGCACCAGTAGCAATGGCGCAGCGGACACGGATAGCTGCTCGCTGTCACCGGTCCTGACCTCTGTCACCGGAACGGTCGTCGCCGGGCGTGGTCAATACTTTCGCCGGCAAACCACCTATCGAGCAGGAGAGTTCGAGGTCAGCGGGCAGGCTTATGCTGCGTGGCTCCAAGACGACGTGCGCCTTGGAGACTTGAGCCTTCGTGGTGGTGTGCGTCTGGACAAAGACAGCATTTGGGACAAGACCACGCTCTCTCCACGGCTAGCCGCATCCTGGGATGTATTCGGCGACAAGACCACGATCCTCACGGGTGGGCTCAACCGCTACTACGGACGCAACTTCTTTAGTTACCTGCTTCGCGAGGGGCGTGAGCGCCTGACCCTGGTCAAGACACGCACGAGTGCACGCGCGGCATGGGAGAGTATCGAGGGCACATCTGCTGGTTCGACCAACCGGCTGAGCGATGTTGATATCCCCTATACCAATGAATGGACCATCGGACTGGATCAGCGTTGGCGCGGCCTGGATCTGAGTCTGAAGTATGTCAGTCGTGACAACCGCGACGAAGTCCTGCGCCAATCGGTTCGAAGTAACGATCCGTCCGGCGCATTCACCAGTAGCGTCTACGAGTATGTGAACAACGGGCGCAGCCGAAGCGATGTCTACACGCTGAGCGTGAGCCCTGAAAATAGCCTGGTCTGGGGGCCTAGTCGGACCCAAGTGCAGTTTGCCTTCGACTACACCGACACCCGGCGAAATTACAGCAACTACCAAACCAGCTGGAGCGATGAGAGCGACCAGTTGGTGCTTTATAAAGGCAACCGGATTTGGCTCTACGATCTGCCGGCGACCGACTTCGCGCGCAAGTGGACAGCACGCCTGTCAACACAGTCGCGTGTGGATATCGGGCCAGGCGAGCTTCTCTGGAGCAATTTTTTGCGATATCGCGATGGGTTTCGCGACATCGTGCAGCAAGGAAGTGAAGACGTTGGTGGCGAGGTCTATGACGTCTATCGTGATGTGAGCTATCCACGTGCCTTCACCGTGGACACCACACTCGAATACAGCTTCCGCTTGCCATCCGAGCAGCAACTTTATGTGCGTGTGGAAGCCATGAATGTGCTCAATCGCATCAACAAGATTGCTGGCACAACATCTTCATCATCTTACTTTGAGCAAGGGCGCAGCTACTGGCTGGAAGCGGGGTATCGGTTCTAATGAAGGTGGGTCAGCCGATGCGGTTGGGTGGTTGAGAGGTGGCACGTGTTGAGTCGCGATGTTGGCGTTGGTGGCTGATGCTGGCCGCATGCTGTGTTGCAGGCCATGCCGTGCCGGAGAGGACGAACACGCCCGTTCCTAGGGACTGCCGGGCAACGCTCGCCTTGTCATCCAATAGCGTGGACGTTGCGTGTCTGCGCCTGGCTTACGCAGGGCCGCAAGCGTCGTGGCCGAAACCTGAGATCTCTGAAGGCGCAGTATGGCAAGAACTTGCTCCCTTACCCGCGAAAGCGCCGACACCTGCCGACAACCCAACAACCGTGCAAAAAGTTGCTCTTGGAAGGAAACTCTTTGAAGACCCGCGACTATCGAGCTCAGGACAGATCGCGTGCGCCAACTGCCACGATCCAGAGCTTGGATGGGGAGATGGGCGTAGCGTGTCCTTTGGCCATAATCGACAACAAGGACGACGCAACGCGCCAAGTGTGGCCATGTCTGGTTTTGCCGAGTCACTCTTCTGGGATGGACGTGCCGGGTCGTTGGAGGAGCAGATCCGCCATCCCATTGAGGACGGCAAGGAAATGGCGTTTTCGCTTCCTGCCATGGTGGAGCGGCTCAATCAAAGCGATGACTACCCCGGTGAGTTCGGACACGTGTTTGGCTCGTCACGTATCACGGAGAAAGACATTGCTCAGGCGTTGGCAGCCTTTGAGCGAAGCTTGGTGCCTCGCGCCAATCGCTACGACCGATTTCTACAAGGGCAACGGGAGCTGCTGACCGATCAGCAGTTGTGGGGCTTGCATCTTTTCAGGACCAAAGCCCGCTGCATGAACTGCCATAGCGGTCCGACGCTTGCCGACAATCGTTTCCACAATCTTGGGCTTCATTTCTATGGACGTCAGCGCCAGGATCTGGGCCGGTATGAGGTCACCCAGGATGTTCGAGACAGTGGGAAGTTCCGCACGCCGTCACTGCGCAATGTGCGAAAGACAGGGCCTTACATGCATACAGGTGGTTTCGCGGATCTGCGCAGTGTTGTCAATGCCTACAACGCAGGCATGCCAAGGCCAAAGCCCAAAGGCGAGCAGATCGATGATCCACTTTTCCCGAAACCTGATCCCTTACTTCGACCCCTTGGCCTACAAAAAGAAGAGCGCGACGCCATTGTGGCGTTCTTGGAAACGCTTTGAAGGCCTGCTTCTTATTGCAGGAAAAATTCTACGGGAACTTCTAGTTCCACCGGATCGGGCAACGAGTGGGGCGGCCGAGGAAGCGGCTGCGCCCGGGAAAAGGTGCCTAACGCTTCATCATCAAGGGCTAGGTAGCCGCTCCCAAGGTGCACCCGTGCGGCCAGCACCCGGCCTTGATGATTGACCAGAGCGCGCACGAAGACGACACCTTCTTGTCGATGTGCCTTGGCGGTAGTGGGATAGCGACGGAAGCGCTGCAAGCGTTCCAAGACGCGCCCCTCCCAATTTGGGTCTGTCATTCCGGCAGCAGGAGCTGGCGGAGCAGGGGGCGAGTCTGGAGCAGCAGCTTGCGTCAAGGCAGCGTCTTGCTCAAGTGACGCTGCCAATGAATGTTCGACAACATCGGACGGCGGCATGAGGGTAATGCTAGGTAACGAGGCGGGCGCGGACTGCCGTGTCGCATGCTCGATAGGGGGCGCCTCTAAGCGAGGCGGGGACGAAGAAATGGTCCGTGACTGTTGTGGAACTTGCTTGGGTTCCAGGACTGGTGCGACCGGTGTGGGTGGCGCTGCCGCAGGAAGAAGGTTAAGGCGCATTCGAACCTCCTCCTGAGTCGGAACGCTTGCGTCAAAGCGCGTCTGATCAAGCACCAGCCACGCAATTAGCGCATGGATGACAACCGTCGCAACGCCCGCAGCAAGCCTTTGCCAGCGACTCTCTTGTGTGGCAAGGGCATGGATGGAAGAAAGAGCGGTAGCGGAGGGCACGGCGAAAAATGCAAACGAGACTCGTTCTATTTTACGCGCTAGCGACGTTAAGTGCGATGCGCTTTGAGCAGAAGTGCGTCTTGCGTGATGTATGTAATCGCATTTGAAGAGCATCAAGTCGCCAGGAAACGCGGCTGTAAGTCAAAGCCTCTGGCATAGAGGACGCGCTGTGAGTTCGATCGCTTTGCGAAGGGTTTCTCTGCCTGGGTGACGCGTAGCTCAGAACTTCCTGACATCCCAAAGGGCGCGAGACCTATGGTTCCAAGAATGCCAGCGGCGTAATCTGATTCTGCCGGACGCGTGACCGATGGTTGCTCACCCCGCAGGACGCTTGAGCGGCGTCTTGCCTGCACAAATAGCCTCCGTTGTGGAGAGCGAGTGCGCACATGCCAGCGGCACAGCTCTATCCGAATTTCGCCAGGGCAAGGCGGTGTGCAAAGCTCTCACCTACGTCAGCTTTCGCCCTCAGAGGGCGCGGCCATGTGTCTCAGCCGATGCGACAGCGCTACCGATACTTGAGCTCATGGACAGAGCTGAGTTGCGAACCCACCTCGATCACTTGGACGCAGCGGTGCCAGCACTGCGGGCGTCGAGTCCTGACTGCCACCGCTTCTTGCGAGCGTTCACGGTCATGGCGCAGCTCATTGAAGTGAAGGCTCTCACGTCGAAAGATGCTGAGTTTGTCGGGCGACGCATCGATGAGATTTTGGCTTGGCATGGGCTAACAGACGCGGAAGGCTAGGGTTGAGGCAAATGGTGCTATGAACCTTTGGTTGTCTGACATCATCATCAGATAACGAGCGCCAGGTTCGCTTTGGTGGCACGTCATCATGGGAGGAAAGACTCAAGGCAATGTCGGCGTAAGGCGGACTGGAGTGTAGGTGTTCTCTTGGCCAAGTTCGAATTGACGAGGTCGCTGTCTAGCTAAGGTGTCGAATCAGCGGTGGTGGTGGCGTGCTGATTGGTGGCGGCTGCTACGGTGCCTGTGGTGGCAGAATCTCGACCGGCGACATAGTTCTGATCAAACCCCTGCCGAGCTGAGATCAGGTCTAGCCTTTCCAAGAACGGCCCAGTTCAATGCTGGAGCGTTTTGCTTTGGTGTCGATTAACCTTCAATGTCTCAGCGCTTGGCGGCATCCATCGCGTCAGCCTGTAGATGAGTTCGAACTCAAGCTGCCATGGTGCGGCGCTTGAAGCAATCACGTGGTTGGGCCAGCAAGTTAAGCCCACGGTGATCTAAGGCAAGCTTCTGAGGTATGCGATGCACATCCGCTGCACCTCACCGCGCAGCTTTTCTATCTCGCGAGGCCTCAGATTGCGCTCGAATGCGTTGCGGATCGTGCCGAAGATGACCGTGACCAGGGTGAGGTTAACGCTCGGCGCATCTGTGAATGACGCATCTTCAGCGCTTCGTATCATCGCGGTGGTGGCCGCATCGACGCGGGTCGCGAATGCGTCTATCAACGCCTCGTTATCGAGCTCGACCGCGGTGCGATAGAGGACCCGCGTCACGTCCGCTCGCTCCGTCTTTGCGTGCCAATACGTGTTGATCAACGCACCTATCATCGACTCAAGGCGTTGCCCGCGCTGCTCCATGCAGAGGGATTCAATTCGCTCGGCCAAGCGCCCCAGATAGCGCTCGTTGAGTCCGTAAAGCAGGGCCTGCTTGTGGGGGAAGTATTGATACATCGTGCCTACCGAGACACCGGCGCGCTCCGCCACGCGCGTGGTCGTCAGACGTTGCAAGCCCTCGGTCAGCAAAAGCTGAATAGATGCTTCAAATATGGCCTCGATGGTGGCCTTAGATCGGGCCTGAAGCGGCGTCCTGCGGGGCGCTAGATGACGCGGAACTCTGGCGGACAAAAGCGAATTCTCAAGTTGAAGGATCCTTCATATCCTAGCTGGGAACCCAATACACACAAGGAGACATCGAACATGAGCAGCAGTCGCGTTGCCCTGATTACAGGTGCAAACAGGGGAATCGGGCTGGAGATTGCGCGCCAGCTAGGGCAGGCCGGGGTATTCGTGATCGTTGGTGCTCGGGATGCGGGCCGAGCCGAAGCAGCGGTCGCTGTGCTGATTTCCGAAGGGCTCAACGCGCAGTCCGTCGCATTGGATCTGACGGACCATTCGACTATTCGGACCGCGGCAGAGAGAATCAAGGCCGAACATGGCAAGCTGGACATCTTGGTGAACAACGCTGGCATCGTCGATGCGCAGGATGGTCCACCAAGCACCGGGTCCGCTGAAGCCGCGCGCCGTATCATGGAGACGAACTTCATCGGCACCTTGGCGGTGACCCAGGAGATGCTTCCTTTGCTGCGCGAGTCCGATGCCGGTCGCATCGTTAACCTGTCCAGTTCTTTGGGCTCGCTCGTGGTCAACGGTGATCCATCGTCTCCCTATTACGACGCCAGGCTCATTGGCTATAACGCATCGAAGGCGGCAGTGAACATGCTCACCGTGCAGCTGGCTGCCGAGCTGCGCGGCACTTCCGTTATTGTGAACTCGGTTAGCCCTGGCTACGTAAAGACGGATTTGACGGGCGGCAACGGCTACATGACACCAGAGGAGGGCGCGAAGTTGCCCGTTGAATACGCGCTGCTTGGCGAGAATCCCGTGAGTGGTCGGTTTGTGGAGCCTGGCAGCGTTACTCCTTGGTGAGCTTGTAGGCGTCACTTCAACGAACAGAAAGCTAGAGTGCCGGCATGGGCAAATCCTTGTCGGCACCGGGATCTGTGCAGGTGGAGCAGCAGATCGGCTGAAGCACAGCCACCGAAGTCAGCATCCTAGGGTGATAGGGGAACTAAAGGGAACTGTTAGACCAGTTAGACACTGGGTTGGTTGACGCCAGAAGCTTTGCACCTGGCCAGCAGCCCTGCTATGGCCTAAGCCCATCCCTTGCATGGTCCGAGCCTTTTTCGCAATGCGGGCAAGCGCAGCGGTGCTTTCTTACCAGCGCTGGGCCTGTGAAAGGGACCTTAGCTTCGCTGTCCCGACCGCAAGGGCAGGCCTCCTTCACGTTGTTCCGGCCCTCCGTTGTGCGCCGCAAGCGGTGCTCCCTGCCGGGTGCGGTAGGGCCGGACGCTTCGCCTGTCGGTTCCCACGAGGCGCATAACGCGCTGGTGGAGAAGAACCGATGAAGCGCACCCAAGACCTGAAGGCTCAATACCAACTCCAGATGGACGAAGAGGGCATCTTGCTCGCAGCAGCTCACATCCTGGAGCAACGCCTCCAGCGGCTGGACAAAATCCACTGCCCGGAGCAAGCCGGCAGTTACGTGGTCGCCCGCTGCGCCCACTTGCCGCATGAGGTCTTCGGATGCATCTTCCTCGATACCAAGCACCACATCCTGGCTACCGAGCACCTGTTCACCGGCACGACCGACGCCTGCGAAGTCCACAGTCGAGTCGTTGCCAAGCGCGCGCTGGAGCTCAACGCGGTCGCCCTCATCCTTTTCCACATTGATGATTCCGAGCGATGCCCCTTGAGGTATCAATCGAGGGATCAATCCTGCCCACGCCGCTGATGATGTCGCGCTCGGCCGGCCCGCATGCCATCTATCCAGCATCGGTTGCGGTGTGCCACGCGGCATGCAGGCAAGCGTCCTGACGTTTTTCTTGGCGGCCTTTCTGTCGCAGGTCGTGCGGGATACGCAGGTGCTGCTCCACGCTGCGCGATGAGTTGGCCGTTGCCAGGTGGCGTGTCAGGCGCTGTGTTCCTGGCTGCTCATGGGACGATCCAAGATCTACCAGAAGCCAAGGACTTTCCACCAGGCGCTGCCGACGAGAGTGAAGATGAGAAGCTCAAGCAGGCACATGATCAGTCCGATCCTCCACCAGGCGCCCAGGCTGACGTAGCCGCTGCCGAAAATAATGGGTGAGGTCCCCGTGGCATAGTGCGTCAGTGTCATCATGATCGCCGAAGACGCGGTCATCATGAGCATGAAGGGGATGACGTAATCCGGCGGTATGAGCAGTGCACCCACGCCCAGCAATGCAAGCAGCATCGCACTGATGTGGGCGGTGGTGCTCGCGAACAGATAATGGGAAAAGACAAAGGCCAGGACGAGCACGCAGGCGATGGCTTTCCATCCCATTCCACTCGCGATGATGGCGCCCTTCATGGCCTCGGTGAACCAGCCAACCACGCCCAGCTTGTTGAGCTGTTCGGCCATCATCACCAGCGCGCCAAACCACACCAGCGTGTCCCACGCACTTTTTTCGGAAAGCACGTCGTCCCAGTCCAGCGTGCCGGTGATGATCAGCGTAAACAAGCCAACGAATGCCACGACCGTGGGATCCAGGGTCCATGAGGGGCCGAGAATCATGGCGGGCACGTTCGCCCAAAGGACCAACAGCAAACCAAAGGTCCCGATCATCACTTTTTCTTTCGCCGTCAGCGGCCCCATCGCCTTCAATTCGGTCTTGGCGAAATCAACCGCGTTAGGGGTGGCCTTCAACTCCGGAGGAGACAGCAGATAGATGGCCAGAGGCATGATGATCAAACAGGCCAGCCCCGGTAGAAGCATGCAGAGCGCCCAGGTCGTCCAGGACAGGTGCAGCTGTTGGTTCGTCGCTTTGGCGACATAATCGACCACCAGCGGATTGGGTGCTGTGGCGGTGAGGAACATTGCCGATGTGATGGGATTGGCGTGGTAGTTCACCAATGCCAGGTAGGTCCCGACCTTGCCTTGCGTGCCTTTGGCCGGATCGGAATCGAACGAGTTGGCAATTGACCTCATGATGGGGTGAACAATGCCCCCGCCACGCGCGGTATTGCTGGGGGTGAAGGGGGCGAGCAGGAGCTCGCAGATCGTCAGGCCGTAGCCGATGCCCAGTGTCCGTTTGCCCAGGAGCGCAATGAACACCATGCCGATACGGTTCCCCAGGCCCGTCTTCTTCAGGCCACGGGAAATCAGGATCGCAACCACGATCAGCCAGATGAGCGGGCTCGAGAAGCTGCTGAGCGCATCAGTGATCGCACCCTTGGAGCTGGTTGACGTGACTTGGGAAAGCGCGACGATGACGATGGCCATCATCGCCATCACCCCGATGGGCATGACCTTGAGGATGATCGCGATGATGGTGGTCAGGAAGATGGCGACCAGCCCCCAGGCCTTGGGCGTCAGGCCTTCAGGGCACGGGAGCAAGAGCAATGCGATAAGCACGGCCGTTGTCACCAGGGCCTGAGGCAGTTTGAACGGCACGGCTTGATTGAAATACTTGAATGCTGCTTTGACGCGACCTGGCATGCGGGGCCCTCTTTATGACTGTCCAACAAGCGGGAAACGCTTGAGACGATGTGCAGCGGTTCCAGTCATCAAGGCTTGGCGCGTGGGCTTTCCCCAAAGTGATGCATGAGCTCGGCGTGCGTTTGCGCATAGGCAGCGTCCGTGAGAGACGTTGCCATGGGCGAATTCGCGGCAGTTTTCGCAACTTCGGCCTTCGCCCTGTCCTGGTCTTCGCTTCGCAGCGCCAGGTCAGCCAAAACGGCGACGTGAGTTGGCTGGACCTCGACGAAGCCGCCCGACACATACAGCTGGAAAGGCGGCTCGCCCGTTTCCGGATAAATGAGGATCATGCCTTCGCGCAGCGTGCTCAGCATTGGCGTATGTCGTGCCATCACGCCAAATCGGCCCCGTTCTCCAGGAAGACTGACCTCCCGAGCGCGTCCCTCCCACTGGGCTCCCGTGAGGCTCACGACAGTCAGCCCGAAGGTCTGCTGCGCATTGGCGATGAAGTCGGGTCTGGGATGGGCAGACGTGGGTGCGTGCATGTCGTATCCGCCTGAAGCCTTGCTTGAAGAAGCCTCACTGCGTTGCGCAGCGCCAGTAACGACTGCTGATTTTTCACCAGGCCTCATGTCCACACTCCTTGAAAAATATGACGCTGTTGCCCCCCACAACAGCTTTTCTTTCTCGCCATCACGGCGCGACTTCGACACCGAAAAGCAACGCCAGCCGGTGCCACCTCGGGTCTCATGATGCATTGCACCATACACGCCTGCCTTGATTTCGATCAATTCGGATCGAACGGCCTCTGGGGCAAGCTGGGATGATGGTATGTGCCGGAGCAAACCGAATTGATTCGGGCATCGTCACGCAAAAAATGTCAGTCAAGGATGCGGAGAGCTGATGCTTATTTACCGGTCGTTTCTGATGTTGGGTCCTGGGCATCCAGGTGCATGGCGTGCAGCCTGCTGGAAAGCGCTCGCGCCACGGAAAAATTGATTGAACTCAAAAGAGGCTTTGAGGTGAGGCGTTTGGCTTCACTCCAACGCTTGCCTTCTAAGAAGTCGTTCAGATCGCTCCCCTTCTTTGCGTAGGTGTGACGGTCTACAAGGGGCTCAAATGACCGACACCAAGCCTGGAGACTGGGTGTCATCTCCGGCATCGGCGGACTGGGTCATATGGCCGTGCAATACGCCAAGGCGATGGAACTCACTGTGGCAGCGGTCGATGTGGACGACGCCAAGCTGGATCTCGCCGGGCGACCGGGCGCCACTGTGGCGGTCAATGCGAAGAAGGAGGGCTCAACGGCGTGACCGCGTAGGGATCGATCGTCGGCAGCCGTTTGAATCTGCAAGAGTCGCTGAACGTCGCAGAGCAGGGCAAGGTGGCCGCGACGGTCCAGACCGACGGCTCGAAAACATCAACGAGGTGTTTACCCGCATGCACCAAGGCGCCATCGAAGGTCGCGTGGTGTTGAGCTTTGCGGATTGAGCAAGCCTGTGGAGGGCGTCGCCCTGGAATGAGGGCACGCACAGCTGGGCCGTGGTAAGGGATGCAACGCGTTGCGTAGCAGCAGCGCGGCTTGTTTCCGTTGCATCCGCCCCTGCGCCAGACCGTGGTGCCCACGACGAGCTGACCGGGCGCTTCGCGGTTTGACCGCTGCCGACGCCGAACCTGCCGCTGAGCCCGCTGTGGTCAGCCGGCGCAGCGACGCAGCGGCATTGCGGTGGTCTGAGCCTTGCACGTCGGGCGGGTGCGTCAGCGCGATGGGTTGTGGGTGTCGTTGCTGCTGCCTGGAGGAATCAATGCACGCGCACGATCCGAAAGAGGGCAGCGGCGCTGGTGGAGCAAGTGGATGGCCTCCCTGGTCCGTCGCAGCAGCCCTGTGTTCGCAATGAAGGTGGTCTTCGAACCGTGGAACGCAAGCACGATGTTCTCGGTTCCGTGGGTCTTCCGGTAGTCGACCAAGGCAACATCCGCGTAAGGCCGAGTACGGGTCCGCAAGACGCGGTACTCCACACGCTCTGCATGAAGAATCAACGTGGGGTTGAGGCTGTTGTGTGCCCACGCAATCCAGGGCAGGAATGTGAACCCGGCGAACGCGGCCTCCAATGTGACGACGACAGATGTCTCCACCGAAATCTCCTTGCGCAGGACCTGCCTGTCTGACCCCGATCGTTGTCATTGTGACCTGTACCGACTGTGCTTGCGTCAACCGGCCCGGTGTCTAATTCACTCGGGCCATGGCCATGGGCCGTGAGCAAGGTGAAGCAGGCGTTTCCTTGCTGTTCCCATCACGCATCCCGTGCAAAAAGATCGTGTCGGCTGCCGATCCACCAGGCAGTTCTTGAGAGCACTTTATCCACGCATCGGGAGAGCCATATGCGCCGTATCCTGTCCGCAGCACTGCTCGGATTGTTGGTAGGTCACGCACACGCGCAGCAAGGGGACGGCACCGACGTGCCGGCGCAGGTGCACACATTCAAGCCGGACAAGGTAGACGCCAGTCCTGGTCAGATGGCTGGGCTGAAAGTTCCGGCAGGCTTTCAGATCAAGCCGCTCGCAACCGGGCTGAAGAATGCCCGCATCATCGCCGTGGCGCCGGGCGGCAACATCTACGTGTCCCGGCGTGATCAGGGCGACGTCCTGCTGCTGAAGGACGCCAACGACGATGGCAAGCTCGACGCACCTGCCAAGGTAGTGGCCAACCGATCCGGAGCGCATGGCCTGGCGGTTCGCGATGGCCAGCTCTACCTGGTCACGGTCAAGGAGCTGTTCGTCGCCCCGATTCTGAAAGACGGAACCCTGGGACCACTCAGGTTGCTGGTGGGCGATCTACCGGACGGTGGGCAGCACCCGAACCGCACGATGGCATTCGGCCCGGACGGCATGCTGTATCTGAGCATCGGCTCGACCTGCAATGCGTGCAACGAGACCAACCCCGAGCACGCGACGATGCTGCGCGTGGCGCCCGATGGGAAGTCACGCACCATCTTTGCCAGTGGCCTGCGCAACACCATCGGCTTCGATTGGGACCCTGCGACCGGCGAGTTCTGGGGCATGGACCAGGGCATGGATTTCCTGGGCGATGAGGTCCAGCCGGAGGAGCTCAACCACATCGTCAAGGGCAAGCAATATGGCTGGCCCCACATCTGGGGCAAGGACGGGGTCAACCCGCAGAGCACGCCGCAGGGCGAGATGACCAAGCAGCAGTGGGCCGCAATCAGCGAACCGATGGTCCTTGGCTACACGGCTCACGCCGCAGCCATGCAGTTCCACTTCTACCGGGGCGCATCCTTCCCGGCCGATTACAAGGGCGATGCCTTCATCACCTTCCGTGGGTCGTGGAATCGCAAGCCAGCGTCCGGCTACGAGGTGGTGCGGCTGAAGTTCGAAAACGGCAAGCCGGTCGCTTTCAAGCCATTCGTGACCGGCTTCCTGACCGAGGGCGGCACGAAACACTTTGCGCGGCCCGTGGGCCTGGCGGAGACGGCCAACGGCGCGCTTTTGGTCTCGGACGATGCCAATGGCGTCATCTACCGCATCTCCGCCACGGGCGCACCGGCCCGCGCTGCGGCAGCAGGGCAACCCAGCGCAGCGCCAGCGGCGTCGCTCGAGAAACAGGTCAACCAGGGCAATGGGGTGCCGCTCGCCCTGGCTCGTCCCGAGACCAACAGCAAGGGAACGCTCACCGTGACTGCGCCCGCGTTTGCCAGCGGCGCTGCGATGGACAAGCGCTTCAGCGATTACGCCGATGGCGTCTCGCCGGCGCTGTCATGGAAAGCGGTTGCCAAGGCCACCTCCTACGTCGTGATCATGGAAGACCCCGATGCCAGGCCCATCACGCCATTCGTCCATTGGGTGGCCTGGAACATTCCCGCCAAGGTCACCCAGCTGCCCGAGGGCCTGCAGGAGCAGATGCGTCTGACTGAGCCCGATGGCGTGCTGCAGGGGGCAACGAGCCGTGGTTCGGTTGGCTACTACGGGCCGCACCCGCCGGTGGGCGATCCGCCGCATCACTATCACTTCCAGGTCCTGGCGCTGGACACCATGCTGGACGTCAAGCCGGGTGCGACCCGGGACGAGGTGCTTGCCGCTGCGTCGGGTCATGTTCTGGCGAAAGGCGAAACGTTGGGTACCTACGCCCAGGCCGTCGCCCCACCGAAGTAATCGCGCCGGAAACCGCGAGTTGATCGCATTGCCATCCCTGTCGTAGATGGGGCTTTCCATTCTTCGATTCGCGGATGTAGCGGGCGCTGAAGGCGCCCGCACGGCTGTAGATCGTGATCTTTCAACAGAGATCAGTGTTTGCCACCTGCGTTTGCTTTGCAGCGACACTGCCAGGGGTGTCGGCATTTGTTGCATCCAATACACTGACCCGGCTGTGGGATCGCCTGACCTTTGTCGCGCCGAGCCATGCCCGCCTACGGGCCCGCAGCTAGTGCTGGACGTGGTCCGTTGAGCGCTTAGGCTTCGCATCCTCTGGGTGGCTGGAGTTGTGGCCAAGCGCATGGCCTACCCCTGCTCCGTCAGGGAGGGGTAGTGACCTTCGTGGCATGTGCGCCGAAAGCGCCAACATGCGGTGCCAAGACCAGGCTCAAGCGCCGCCGACATTCTCGAAAGGCAAGTGCGGACGCAGGCATGTCGCATGAATCATAGATTTTTGCTTGCGCATCCCAAGCTGCCAGCAGCACTTCCAGGTCATTTATCAGTGTTTGCATTTATGCCCTTTGATGCACAGACGGTAGCCCCGCACCTCATCTGACCCTGAGGAGCGAGCCTACCTGGCCACTATGTCGGTGCTGTTAAGCCCGCTTAGGGGCAACTTATAGCGGACTCGGAAATGCAGGACAAGCGTTTGCCACCGTCTGCTGCTGTGCAATGACGGGGCGAATCAGAACCCCGGTGGGCCCAGAAAATCTGGGCCCACCTAGATTGACTCAGAACTCCTGCCAGCCTGCGCCGTCAGTGGAGCTGATGGCTTCCAGTTTGCGCGGTGCACGGTGCGGGACAATTTTTGCGGGTGTCTTCACAGGCGTTGGCGTCCTGTTGCTGTTTGAGCCAGCAATGGCTGACGAGGCAGGAGCCGCGCGGACCGCAACGTTGCCCTTGTCGATCTTGAACACCGCCACGGCCTCGGTCAGCTGCGTGGCCTGTTCTTCCATGGCGCGGGCTGCAGCGGTCGCCTCCTCGACCAGCGCGGCGTTCTGCTGGGTCGCTTCATCCATCTGCGTCACGGTGGTGTTGACCTGCTCGATGCCGGCCGACTGTTCCTGCGAGGCTGCAGAGATTTCGCCCATGATGTCGGTCACGCGCTGCACGCTGGCGACCACTTCGGTCATCGTGGCTCCGGCGCTGCGCACCAGGGCCGAGCCTTCCACGACGCGCTGCACCGAGTCGTCGATCAGGTCCTTGATCTCCTTGGCTGCGCCGGAAGAGCGCTGGGCCAGGGTGCGCACTTCCGAGGCCACCACCGCGAAGCCGCGGCCTTGCTCGCCGGCCCGCGCCGCTTCCACGGCGGCATTCAATGCCAGGATGTTGGTCTGGAACGCGATACCGTCGATGACCGAGATGATGTCGGCGATCTTCTTGGACGACGCCTCGATACCGCTCATGGTTGCGACCACCTGGCCGACGACTTCGCCGCCCTGGGATGCCACGCCTGCGGCGCCGATCGCCAGCTGGTTGGCCTGGCGCGCATGTTCGGCGTTCTGGCGCACGGTGGAGGTGAGTTCTTCCATCGAGGCAGCGGTTTCTTCCAGGTTGGCCGCCTGCTGTTCGGTGCGCTGGGACAGGTCCTGGTTGCCTGCCGCAATCTCGCTGGCTGCCGAATTGATGGACACCGCCGACTGCTGAATGCGTCCGACAATCTCTGCAAGCTGTGCAGCAGTGGTATTGGCATCGTCGCGCATCTGCGCGAAGACGCCCTTGAACTCACCGGTCATGCGGGCCGTGAGGTCGCCTGCGGCGATGGACTGCAGCAGCGAGGACAGGGATTGCAGGTTGCTGTCCGCGGTGGCCATGAGCAGGTTGAGGCTCTCGACCATGATGCGGAAGTCGTACTGGAACCGTTCCGCATCGCCGCGTGCGGTGAAGTCGCCATTGGCAGCAGCTTGTGCCAACTGCTTGATTTCCAGGTTCATGGCAGACAGGTTGGTCTTGACCTCATTCATGGTCTGCGTCAGCACGGCTTTTTCGCCAGGCAACTGCTCCATGTCTTCACTCAGGTCGCCAATGGCATAGCGGCCCATGATGCGTGCGAGGTTGGACTGCACGCTGAGGTGGGAGGCAACCAGGGCGTTGGTGTCCTCGGCCATGCGGCCGTAGTCGCCGGGCAGTGCGCTGGCATCCATCAGAAAGCTGATCTGGCCTTCGTCATGGCGCCTGGCCATGTCTGACTGGGCCGCCATCAGGCTGCGGATCTGCGTTTGCATGACCTGCATTGCCTGAAGCAAACGCCCTGGTTCGTCCCGAGCCTTGGTTTGCGCGTTGCTGGTCAGATCCCCTTGCGCAATGGCATTGGCGACCTGTGTTGCACGGGCCAGGGGCGTGGTGAGGCTGCGGGTAATGATCCAGCCCAGCAAAGCGCTTGCGATCAGGACAACGGCGCCACCGGTGATGAGCATGGCCCGTCCGCCTGCAATGGCGGCCAGTGCTTCCGCGTACGCATCCTTGGTGTTGTTGTTCTGGCGTGACACCAACTCCCGCAGTGTTTTCTGCCAGAGCAGGACGGCGGGTCTTCCCTTCTCGCTCAGCAGGGTTTGCGCTCCCATGCGGTCCCCTTCGGCGCACAGGGCCATCACCTGATCAGTGAAGCTGCGAGCGATGGTGCGGCGTTCGTCCAGGGCGACTCTGACGCGGCGACCGCCTTCAGACAAGGAAAGGCTGTCCAGGGCTCTGAGCTTTTCGCGTAGCCCGTTGTAGCGGGCCCGTTCGTCACTGATGGTCTTGACAGCCTCTTTGTTGAGCGCATCGCTGGTGACCATTGCATAGGTCCCGAGCGCTACCAGGATCGATGAGTTGGCGTCCAGCATTTCATTGGCGACCTGGATCTTCGCCATCCGGTCTTGAACGATCGAGTCCAACTGGTGTTTGGAAACCGACATCGTCCACAGGCCTGCTGCAACAAGCATGGCAGAAAGAAGAATCAGGACGCCGAATGCGGCGCCCAGGCGCTTACCAACGCCGTGCCTTTGAAGAAATTCCATCTCGTAAACCTTCGGAGCTGTGCAAAAGCGCACACACACTTAGCGGCCTCTACCGCAAGGAATGAAGAAAAGGCATACATGTATATTCAAGCTCTATACAAATGCTGTGCTTTTTGCGGCACTTGTCACCTTATGCCGTCGGAGCTTGCCGCAATCCCCGTGGGGTCATTTCGGGGCGGATGTGGGTGAGTTACTTACACAGCGTAGGGGGGGCGCCGAGTATGGGAACGACAGGCCGGGGTTTGGTAGCTGCTTGGCCATTTCCTTCCCCATGGTCAGGAAGCTCCTGATTGAGCGGGTGCGCGGCGATGGGCATAGTGCCGGGCACGTCGAGCGAGCACCATGACCACCACGCACCCTCAACTTATCGGCGCACTTCTCAAGGGCATCCGACGCGCCGAATCCGCGCGCGCAGCCTCTATTGCGTATTGCGCCGGATTGGCCGGGCAGATGCGCTTTGACTACGGCACGCCGGACGATGCGGGCAAGGTGCTGGAGATGTTCGCGCTGGATTCCGAGCAGATCCGCGAGCTGGGGCTGGTGGGCGTGGAAGAACTGGGCGAGGCGGTCTGCCATGCCTGGTCCATCAACGCCGGCGAGCTGGATCGGGTGGTTCAGTGGTTTTCGGCGCCCAGGGTCGAGTTCGTCGGCAAGCACTGCCGCGAGCTGATCCGGGCCGGGCGCATCGGGCCGGTGCTGACCATGGCCCGCGAGCACGCCTTGCTGCGCCATCGCTGAGCGCCGCCAGACTCGGGCGCGCCCGGCCGCTTTACGCTAGCCGGCGCAACAGCAATACTCGCTGACCCTTCCAACCTCAGTTTTGCCAATGCGCCAGGTTCCGCCCGCTTCATCCGCCGCCGCCGCCAAAGCCCAATTGCTGGAAGAGCTGCGCAAGCTCGAGCAGGAAGAAGCCCAGCTGAAGTACGCCCAGACGCTGGAAGCCTTCGACCAGGTGGTCGAGGTGCTGACCCAGTTCGGCAGCCGCTTCAATGCCAAGCAGAAGTCCCAGATCGCGTCGTTGGCAATGACCGGCAAGTCCAAGGGGCCGTTGTCGTCCACGGGCGAGGTCGTCGCCAAGTACTGGATTCCGCATTCCGGCGAGACCTGGTCCGGGCGTGGCCGCACACCGCGCGCGTTCAAGGCATGGGAAGGCACCAGCTCCTACAAGGAATGGAAGGCCAACCATCCGGACAAGCGATTCCCGCTGTATCCGGGCTGAGTTCTTGAAGAGTCACGGTCTGGCCGCACGCACGCCTGTGGCCTGGCGATTACGGCCTTCCTGCACCTTGGTTTTATCGCTGTAAGTGCCGCGCTGCATTGCGGGCGTTGCCGGATCGTGCAATCCAGGCTGGCAGTGATCACGCTTGCCGATGTCGCCGTGATCCAGGCCATAGGTGTCATCGATACCGCCTTAAAAAGCGCTTTCGCCAGCAAAGCAATCGGAGCTTGATCTGCGATCGCGCCGTCGTCAGGCGCGCTGCGGTTTGCCCCGCGCTTGACGCGCAGCTGGGTGTCACCGGCAGGGTGGTAACCGCACACGAAAACAGCAGCGGTGTTTACCGACCGGCAGTGCAGATCCGGTTCAAACCGGAGCATCCATTTCCTCTGTCGATGCAATAAGAAACGCGCGGCCTGCCGGAGTTCCGGCAGACCGCGCGTCTGGTTTATCGCATCAGGGTTACTGGTCGTTCTTGCACTCGAATACCGACACGCTGCGCGGCGGGGCCAGGAATTCGCTGGCGCCTGCCGGCATCATGTCCACTTCCAGGGCTTCGTCGGTCGAGAGCACCAGTTTCCAATGCACCGGTTCGTCGGTCGAGGGCAGGGTGAAGGTCACGCCTTCGTGGTAGGCATTGATGACGATCAGCAAGGTGGCGTCGTTGGCCAGTTCCTTGACGCCGGAGGTCTGTGCCTTGCCTTCCAGCAGCAGTCCCACCGAGCGCGCGCCGGCGTCGGTCCAGTGCGCGTCGTCCATCTCGGTCCCGCCCGGATTGAGCCAGGTGAGATCGCGCAGGCCCGCTTCTTCGTTGTACTGGCCGTTGAGGAAGCGGCCGCGCGACAGGATCGGATAGCGCTTTCGCAACTGCGTCAGCGCCTTGACGAAGTCGGTCAGGCGGCCATCGGTCGGGTCGTTTTCCCAGTCCAGCCAGGTGATCTCGTTGTCCTGGCAATAGGTATTGTTGTTGCCGCCCTGCGACTGCGCACGCTCGTCGCCGGCGAGCATCATCGGCGTGCCTTGCGAAAGCAGCAGCGTGGCGAGCAGGTTCTTCATCTGCCGCTCGCGGATCTGCAGCACGTCCGCATTCTCGGTGTCGCCTTCCTCGCCGTAGTTGCAGGAGCCATCGTTGGACGAGCCGTCGCGGTTGTCCTCGCCGTTGGCCATGTTGTGCTTTTCGTTGTAGCTCACCAGGTCGCGCAGGGTGAATCCATCGTGCGCGGTGATGAAGTTGACCGACGCCCACGGGCGGCGACCGCGACGATCGAACAGGTCTGCCGAGCCGGTGAAGCGGGTGGCGAACTCGGCCAGCTTGCCGTCCTCGCCCTTCCAGAACTCGCGCGCATTGTCGCGGAACTTGTCGTTCCATTCCGACCAGCCCGGCGGGAAGTGACCGACCTGGTAGCCACCGGGGCCGCAATCCCAGGGCTCGGCGATCAACTTGACCTCCGAAAGCAACGGGTCCTGGTTGCATGCATCCAGGAAGCCGCCGCGCTGGTCGAAGCCGCTCGGCTCGCGTCCCAGGATCGTGGCCAGATCGAAGCGGAAGCCGTCCACATGCATCTCGCTGGCCCAGTAGCGCAGCGAATCGTTGACGAACTGGATCACCCGCGAGTTGCTCAGATTGAGCGTATTACCGGTGCCGGTGTCGTTGATGTAGTAACGCTTGTCTTCGGCAAGGCGATAGTAGCTGGCGTTGTCGATGCCCTTGAACGACAGCGTCGGGCCAAGCTCGCTGCCTTCTGCGGTGTGGTTGTAGACCACGTCCAGGATCACTTCCAGGCCCTGCTTGTGCATGGCCTTGACCATGTCGCGGAATTCATCGCGATGCCCGCTGGACAGGTAACGCGACTTCAGCGCGAAGAAGCCGATGGTGTTGTAGCCCCAGTAATTGCGCAGGTCCTTGTCCAGCAGATGCTGGTCGTCCAGATACGCATGCACCGGCAACAGTTCGACCGCGGTGATGCCCAGATCCTTGATGTATTGTAGGACCTGCGGCTGTGCCAGGCCGGCAAAGGTGCCACGCACGGCTTCTGGTACCTGCGGGTTGCGCATGGTGTAGCCACGCACGTGGGTCTCGTAGATCACCGTCTCGTTCCACGGCGTCAGCAGGCGCGCGTCGTCTTCCCAGTCGTAGGTGTCTTCGACCACCACGCACTTGGGCATGAACGGCGCACTGTCGCGCTCGTCGAAGCTCAGGTCGCCGTCCGGGTGGCCCACGGTGTAACCGTAGAGTTCGTCCGCCCAGATCAGGTCGCCATCCATCTCGCGTGCGTACGGGTCCATCAACAGCTTGTTGTGGTTGAAGCGGTGGCCTTCGGTCGGTTCATACGGGCCATGCACGCGGTAGCCGTAGCGCTGTCCGGGTTTGACGTCGGGCAGGTAGCCGTGCCAGATCTCGTTGGTGTATTCCGGAAGGTCCACCCGCACTTCGGTGCCCTGTTCGTCGAACAGGCACAATTCCACGCGGGTGGCATGCGCGGAAAACAGTGCAAAATTGGTGCCCTTGCCATCGAAGACGGCGCCGCGCGGAAACGGGCGTCCTTGGCGGATGCGGGAGGGGTTGGCGTAAGCCGCGCTTGCTGGACGTCGCATTGAGAGTCTCGGGTGCGCCGGCATGCCGGCATTGAGGGGACTCAAGCATTGCGTGGGCAGCTGTGCAAACTGCGTCACGACGGCAGGGGGGCGGCGTGAGGGCGGTTGTTGCAGGGCGTGGCCGCCGATTATTTTCTGACCGCAGTGACGGAAAACAGGGCGCACGGCCGCGGGGATCTGACATGTACGCATCGCGCGGGTCGGCTGCGTTGTCTATGCGGCTGTCGCCAGACAAACCCTCTCTGTGCATCACCGGTGTCATGCGCGCGCGCTTGAGCGCCGCGCAGCCGCCCTGCTAGCATCCAGACCGTCGGAGTCATGCAACGCATGCAGTGTGACAGCTGCCTTGCTGCGTCGCTTCCGCCTCCCATTCTCGGGGCCGTCGCACACCCGTCGAACGCAGCATGCAGGGCAGGGACGCTGCCCGCCCGTGCAATCGACCGGCAGACCTGCGGACTTGGGTCACTCCGTCATCAGACTCCGACCATGTCCAGGCCGCGCCGTACCCCTGCTGCGATGAAAATCGCCATCCTTTCCCGCAACAGCAAGCTGTACTCGACCCGGCGGCTCATCGAGGCCGGGCGCAAGCGTGGCCACACCGTGCGCATCCTCGACCCGCTGCGCTGCTACATGCGCATCGCCGCCGACGGCTTCAGCCTGCACTACAAGGGCAAGCCGATCACCGGGTTCGACGCGGTGATCCCTCGCATCGGCGCCTCGGTCACCCGCTATGCCACCGCGGTGTTGCGCCAGCTCGAATTCATGGGCACCTATACGCCCAACCCCTCCGATGCCATCCTGCGCTCGCGCGACAAGCTGCGCGCGCATCAGTTGCTGGCCGCGCAAGGCATCGACATGCCGGTGACCGTGTTCGGCGACAACCCCGACGACACCCAGGACCTGCTGTCGATGCTCGGCCCGCCGCCGCATGTGGTGAAGTTGAACGAGGGCGCGCAGGGCGCCGGGGTGATCCTCACCGAGAAGGCCAGCGCCTCGCGCGGCGTGGTTGAGGCGCTGCGCGGGCTCTATGCCAATTTCATCGTGCAGGAGTTCATCGGCGAGGCCGAGGGCGCGGACCTGCGCTGCTTCGTGGTCGGTGACCGGGTCGTTGCCGCCATGCGTCGGCAGGCGGCCGAGGGCGACTTCCGTTCCAACCTGCATCTGGGCGGCAGCGCCGCGGTGGCCCAGGCCACCGAGCAGGAACAGGAAGTCGCGGTGCGCTCGGCGCGCGCGCTGGGCCTGGCCGTGGCGGGCGTGGACCTGATCCGTTCCACGCGCGGGCCGCTGGTGCTCGAGGTCAATTCGACCCCCGGACTGGAGGGCGTGGAAGGGGTCTGCGAGGTGGACGTGGCGGCGGCGATCATCCAGCACCTGGAGCAGTCGATCCGCTGATCGGGCCACCCGCGTCGTTATCGAAAATTTAACGAAAATCTAATCCTTTCCTCGCTAGCCTCACCCGACCGTAGCTCCGCTCTCGGCAGTGACGGTGATCGGGATGAACTTTTGGCCCAAGTGCGTTGTCGCACTTGGGCCTTTTTATGTGGCGGCTTGCTGCCCCCAGGCTTCGCGTCTACATTCGCTGATGTTAAATCGCTCAGGCACACAAGGAGGCGTCGGCATGGCAAGGCAACGCGGCATTGGAAGGCTGCTCATCGTGATCGGTCTGCTGACCGGCCCTGCCTGCGCAGTGGCGGCCGATATCGACATGCCGTCCAGGCCGCCGGTGCAGCAGGTGCCTAGCGATCTGCATAAGGGCCAGACGCACTCCGGGATCAGTCAGGATGAGCACGTTAAGTTGACAGCGGCACCCGAGCGCATCGCGGCCGCGTCTGAGGCACAGCCGGGTGTCATCGCGCTGCTGCCCGTGCAGCGCGCAGGCTCGCATAACGACCAGGAGCTCATCACCCAGATTTTGACCATGGCAGGCGAAGATGGTCGGCCAACCGCCGGCGCGCGCGTGCACTTGGTTCGCAGATCAGTACCGGGCAGTGTCTGACCGCCGCCGAGTGCGGCCATCAAACGACTATAAGCCAACACGAAATTTCTCGGCGCCAGCGCTAAAAACAGCTTAACGAACGAGGTTCCAGTGCGAATTCTAGTAATCGAAGACAACAGCGATATCGCCGCCAATCTGGGCGACTATCTCGAAGACCGCGGCCACACGGTGGATTTTGCCGCCGATGGCGTGACCGGGCTGCATCTGGCCGTGGTGCATGAGTTCGACGCCATCGTGCTCGATCTCAACCTGCCCGGCATGGATGGCATCGAAGTGTGCCGCAAGCTGCGCAACGAAGCGCGCAAGCAGACCCCGGTGCTGATGCTCACCGCGCGCGATTCGCTGGACAACAAGCTGGCCGGTTTCGACTCCGGTGCGGACGACTACCTGATCAAGCCGTTTGCATTGCAGGAAGTGGAAGTGCGGCTCAATGCGCTGTCGCGTCGCGGCAAGGGCGTGCACACCCGCGTGCTGGAAACCGGCGACCTGGAATACAACCTGGATACGCTGGAAGTGCGTCGCCGCGGCAAGCTGTTGCAGCTCAACCCCACCGCGTTGAAGATCCTGCAGTCGCTGATGGAGGCCTCGCCGGCCGTGGTCACCCGCCAGGAGCTGGAAACCCGCGTCTGGGGCGAGGAGCTGCCAGATTCGGATTCGCTGCGCGTGCATATCCACGGCCTGCGCGCGGTGGTCGACAAGCCGTTCGACGTACCGATGATCCAGACCCGTCACGGCATCGGCTACCGCATCGCCTCGCCCGATGCCTGAAAGCAATAACGGCGCGCGGCCGGCGCGCAAGCGCGGCCGTTACCGGCGGCGTCTGCGCAGCCGCATCATCCTGTCGTTCGTGTTGTTGGGCTTCTGCCTGACCACGCTGTTCGCTTTCGCCACCAACTGGGCACGTTCGCGCGTGGAAAACCAGTTGGTCGAAGACGTGATGAACCGCAATATCGACGCCTTCGCGCAGCGCTTCTACTCCGACCCGCTGCGCAACCCCGATCTGCCGGTGCAGCAGATGCGCGGGCGCGTGGTCAAGAGCGACAAGTTCGATGCGCTGCGGCTGGAACAGCCGGAGTGGTACCAGTTGCCCGACGGTATCCACACTATTTCCGGCGTGGACGACAGCGGCAACGCGTATTCGTACAAGCTGGCGGTGCGCAAGACGCCGAGCGAGTGGTTCTTCCTCGCCTACGACATGACCCAGACGCTCAAGGGCGAGATCCAGCTCAAGCGCACGCTGATGCTCTCGGTGCTGGTGTTCAGCGGCTTTTCGCTGCTGATCGGCTGGTGGTCTGCCTCCAAGGTGATGCGCCCGGTGTCGGACCTGGCCGCGCGCCTGCGTGCTTACCGCGGCGGCACCAGCGAGCCCAAACCGCTGGCCGCGCACTTCCCGGACGACGAAGTGGGCCAGCTCGCCGAAGCGCTGGACGATTACTCGGCCCGCCTCACCGAAGTGGTACAGCGCGACCGCGAATTCAACGCCGATGTCAGCCACGAACTGCGCACCCCGCTGGCGGTGATTCGCGGCGCCACCGAACTGCTGCTCACCAAGCCCAATCTCGACGAAAAGATGCTGCAGCGCCTGCAACGCATCCAGCGCGCCGAACTGCAGTGCAGCGATTTGATCGGCTCGTTGCTGCTGCTCTCGCGCAACGAGCGCGGGCAGGGCAGCAGCAATGTCGCCAAGGTGGCCGAACAGCTGATCGACGCGCACCGCGCCCAGCTCGGCGGCAAACCGCTGGAGCTGCTGCTGGAAGGCGAGCGCGACCTGGTCATCGACGCGCCCGAATCCGCTCTGTCGGTGGCGCTGGGCAACCTGATCGGCAATGCGGTCAAGTACACCCAGGACGGCCAGGTGCGCGTACGCGTGCTCGCCGATGCGGTGGAAGTGATCGACTCCGGGCCCGGCCTGAGCGAAGAGGACGCCGCCAAGCTGTTCCAGCGCGGCTACCGCGGCACCCACGCCGGCCACTCGCAAGGCGGCGGTATCGGCCTGTCGATCGTCAGCCGGCTGTGCGACCTCTACGGCTGGCGCGTCAGCGTGCGCCCAGGCCAGCAGCGCGGCGTCATCGCAACACTCGCCTTCCACCGCTAACCACCCCCCGCACCTCCGTAGGAGCGCACCCGGGCGCGAGGGCTTTACACGTATCGTCCTCCCCCGCTGCAGGCGTTCAAAAGATAACCGCACCCAAAACCCAGCTCAGCGCTCCACCACCGTCACCACCAACTCGCCCGCACGCGCAGTGATCTGCAGCTTGCACCCAACCGCAAACCCCAACTGCTCCAGCCAAATCCCACGCAAGCGCACGCTGGGAATCCGCATCCCACGCAAGCGCACGCTGGGAATCCGCTGGCTGTGTGGCCGGCCCGGCTCTGCGTCGTAGAACGCATAGCCCACCGTGCAGCGCGTGGGCATGCGCGCCTTGCGCGGCGGCAGATCGTCCACGCGACGCTTGGGGCGACGGTCGAAGTCGAGGTTGTCTACGTCGAACGTGGGCGAGGGCACCAGCCGCATGGGCTGCGCGTCCTTTACCGGCGTGGCCGCCCGCTCGGCGGAAATCGAGTGTCAATGCAGCAAGTAAATGCGGTCGGTGTTGGTGCGCTAATTCGACGTCGAGCTAAGTTACGCTGCCAGGGGAAACATGCCACGCATGCCGGAGGAGTGGTGCGCGGAGGGAACGAACGCCATGCAGCGTGTGCCAATGAACTCGCCGCCGATCATGGCAGCCGGCTGACCGTGGGAGCATCGTGGGTGCCCGGCCGTGGACGTCAGCGCTCGATGCGATGCGTTTGTGGCATTGCCCTGTAGGTCGCATCCAGGCGTCGCGCTTGTTGCGCCAACTGGTCCGTGTTGCCTTCGTTGCTGACGATGTCATCGGCAATCGCCAAGCGTTGTGCGCGGGATGCCTGCGCGGCAATCATCTGATCGGCAAGTGTTGCGGTAATCCCGTCGCGTTGCATCAGGCGAGCATGCTGAAGCGACACCGGCACATCGACCACAACAATGCGGTCCAGCCAGGCATAGGTCGCTCGTCCGCCCGCTTCGGTCAGCAGGGGAATGGCGACGACCGTGTAAGGGCCTACTGCTGCCAGCGCGGCGCGCTGCAGTTCTGCACGAATGGCCGGGTGGGTGATCGCTTCCAGCGCTTTCCGTTGGACTGGATCGGCGAAGACGATCTTGCGCAGCGCTTGGCGGTCCAGTGTTCCATCCGGTAACAGAATCTCGCGGCCGAACTGCTCGGTAATGGCGTCGAGAATGGGGCCAGGCGCGACGACCTGGCGCGCAACGAAATCCGCATCAATGACCGGCACGCCCAGCTTCTCAAATTCGGCGGCCAGGGCGCTCTTGCCGGAGGCGATGCCGCCGGTGAGGCCGACGATGAAGTCGCTCATCGCCGTAGCCCGGTCAACGCAGGCCTGCGAAGTGCAGGTAGCCGTCGACTATATCGCTGCCCCAGAAGAACACCACCCAGCCGGCGATGGCTAAGTACGGGCCGAACGGGATCGGGGTGGCGCGGTCGCGGCCCTTGGCCACCAGCCAGATCGAACCGAGGATGGCGCCGACCAGCGAGGAGATCAGGATGATCGGCAGGATGCCTTTCAACCCGCACCAGGCGCCAAGCGCGGCCAGCAGCTTGAAGTCGCCGTGGCCCATGCCTTCCTTGCCGGTGAGCTGCTTGAACAGCCACCACACCGTCCACAGCGAGACATAGCCCACCGCGGCGCCCAGCAGGGCGGGCTTGGCCGGCATGTAGAGGTTGTCCATCGAGCCGACAAGACCCAGCCACATCAGCGGCAAGGTCAGCTGGTCCGGCAGCAGCTTGTGGCGCAGGTCGATGCCCGACATCGCCACCAGGAAGCAGCTCAGCACGATCGCGCCAAAGCCCTGCCAGCCGAAACCGAAGCGCCAGACGCTGGCCACGCACAGGATCGAGGTCAGCAACTCCACCAGCGGGTACTGGATGGAGATCGGCTTGCCGCTATAGCGCGACTTGCCACGCAGCATCAGCCAGCTGAAGAGCGGGATGTTCTCCCACCACTTGAGCTTGTCGCCGGTGACCGGGTCGTGCGAGGGCTCGACCACGATCCCCGGCGGCGGCGGCTCATAGATGTCCGGCATCTCCAGGATCTCGCGCGCATCGCGCCGCCACTGCCACTCCATGCGCTTGGGCAAGCGCAGGATCACCACGTTCAGGAAGCTGCCGATCAGCAGTCCCAGTCCGGCCGCGGCGGGAAAGCCGAGACCGGGATGCTGGTCGAGAAATGCCATTACGTCTTAACCCACCACTGCGCCAAGTTTGAAGATCGGAAGATACATGCCGATGACCATGCCGCCTACGATAGTACCGATGAACACCATAATTAGTGGTTCAAGGAGACTGCTGAGCGCATCAACGGCATTGTTGACTTCCTGCTCGAAGTACTCGGCAACTTTGAACAACATCGTATCCAGTGCGCCTGCTTCTTCACCGATTGCGGTCATCTGGATCACCATATGGGGGAACAGGTTGACCTGCTTCATTGCCATGTTGACCGGATAGCCAACCGACACGTCGTCCCGCATGCGTAGCACGGCTTCTTCGTACACTTTGTTGCCGGTGGCGCCTGCTACGATGCCGAGTGCTTCAACTAGTGGAACGCCCGCTTTGAAAGTAACAGCAGTGGTTCTAGCAAAACGCGCAATGGAACTGTTGTGCATGATTTGACCAATAATCGGGAATTTCAAAATCAGTCGATCCATGCTGTGCTGCATACGGGGTGAGCGTTTATAAGCAAAGATTGATCCCGCGGCACAGCCTACTCCTGCGATAAGCATAATCCACCAGTAGCTAACCATGAAGCGCGATGCATTTACGATCATTTGTGTAAAAGCCGGCAGCTCAGCTCCAAAGCTCTTAAAAACTTCTTCAAACTGAGGTACGACGAAAATAAGAAGAATTGCGCTGACTATGATCGCTACCGCGACAACCATGGCGGGATAGAATAAAGCCTTTTTTATCTTCCCTTTTAGGGCCTCGATATTTTCTTTATAGCTAGCAACTGTATCTAAGACTGTTTCTAATACGCCCGCTCCTTCGCCCGCTCTTACAAGGTTGCGATAAAGTTCGTCGAATTGTACGGGGTGCTTGCTGATCGCTTCATGGAGTGAGGATCCGCCCTCAATGTCAGTTCGGATTCGACCAACCATCTGTTTCATTCTCGGGTTCTTATGTCCTCCGCCAATAATCTCTAATGAGCCAACAATTGGGACGCCCGACTTCATCATCGTGGCCATCTGGCGGCTGAAGAACGCAATATCCTTTGGCGTAATTTTTTTTCCGGCTGCACCAAAGAGCGGTTTGGGCTTGGCCTTCACGGAGGAGGGCATGATCCCTTGACGACGAAGTTCGGCTCGCAACATATTCACATTGCGAGCACTCTGTTCGCCTTTCATCTTAACACCGCGCTTGTCCGTCCCCTCCCAGAGGAACGACTGCATTTGGCTACCCCTGTCTGCCACTTGCTTTTTCATAGCGTGTCGTGCCGCTGACATTTGCTTTCCCCGTCGGCCACCCCAGGCCGTAATTCGGCAGATAGTAGCGGGTTTCACCGCGGTATACATCCCCTGGCTACGCCAAGTCTAGGCTGCCTTTTGACCAACTCTGGCGCATTAGCGGCGAAAAGTGACCTTCTGCGTCACACTGTTTGCTCAATCTCAATTGAGAGAGCTGCCTATTTACACCGCTAGGCGGTCTGGCATGATGAGCCATGTAGGGCTATACGGTGATGCGCGGAAATTGGCATGAAAGGTGCATATCGTAGGCCTGCAGGACCCTAAGGCTTCGGGAGGTTTAGCTAAATCAAGTCTGAGGGATTAATCTACTTAACTCTGGGGATGGAAATGAAAAAGCAGCAAGGTTTTACTCTTATTGAATTGATGATTGTTATTGCCATCATCGCGATCCTAGCCGCCATTGCTCTTCCGGCATATCAGGATTACACCATTCGAAGCAAAGTCAGCGAAACCATGATTGCTATGTCTGCAGCTAAGCTGGCGGTAGCTGAGACTGCCCAGTCTCAAGGTATTCTGGCAACTGCCGTTACTAACAACACCGCCGCTGGATACTCCGGGCAAACTACCGATAAGGTGGCAAGCGTGGTCATCGCCAATGGTGTGGTCACCGGTACTTCCAAGAACACTGGCGCAAAAGTTGAGCCGATCTTGAAGCTTACCCCCACGCAGGCTGATAAAGACTCGCCGATTACATGGGCTTGCAGCTACACCGCTGGTGAAGCTAAGCATGTCCCGGCAAGCTGCCGTACCGCTGGCTGATCTAATAAGTGAGTGGATTTTGATGGCAAGGCCCCGCTTTTTCGGGGCCTTGTCCTTATTTGACGGCAAGTTGATCGATTCCAACAGTACCGTTCTAGAGTTCTGTCAGCTTAGGGTACGCAAATTGGGGGTGTAAGATGAGTGCTGGAGTTTCTGTCAATCTCGTTGGCATAACAGGAATCGCCAGGCGCTTGGTCCAAGACGGTGTTCTAGAGGAGGCTGCTGCACGATCTGCAATGGATCAGGCGGGTAGTGCCAAAGTACCGTTGCCCCAATGGTTTTCTGAGAAAAAGTTGGTGACGGCTGCTCAGCTAGCTGCAGCCAACGCTGTCGAGTTCGGTATGCCGCTACTTGATGTGTCGGCGTTCGACGCCAGCCAGAATGCGGTCAAGCTAGTCAGTGAAGAGTTGCTTCAGAAATATCAGGTGCTGCCTTTGTTCAAGCGCGGCAACCGGTTGTTCGTGGGGGTGAGCAACCCGACTCAGACCAGGGCGCTGGACGATATCAAATTCCATACGAACCTGGTGGTCGAGCCTATCCTGGTCGACGAGGACCAGATTCGTCGCACCTTGGAGCAGTGGCAGGCCAGCAATGCGTCGCTTGGCTCATCGCTCGGTGACGACGATGACGACATGGGGGATTTGGACGTGTCGGCCGGGGACGAGGACATGGGCGCCGGCGGGGATTCCGGGGTCGATGCCAAGGGCGACGACACGCCGGTGGTGAAGTTCGTCAACAAGGTGCTGGTGGATGCGATCCGGCGGGGAGCCTCCGACATCCACTTCGAGCCCTATGAAGACGACTACCGGGTGCGGCTGCGGATCGACGGTTTGCTGAAGAACGTGGCCAAGGCACCGGTAAAGCTGAACCAGCGCATCGCCGCGCGTCTGAAGGTGATGTCGCAGCTGGATATCGCCGAGAAGCGGGTGCCGCAGGACGGGCGCATCAAGCTCAACCTGTCCAAGACCAAGCAAATCGACTTCCGCGTGAGCACCTTGCCGACCTTGTTCGGGGAGAAGGTGGTGCTGCGTATCCTGGACGGCAGCGCGGCCAAGCTGGGTATCGAGAAGCTGGGCTACGAGGCGGACCAGCAGAAGCTGTTCCTGGAGGCGATCCACAAACCCTACGGCATGGTGCTGGTGACCGGGCCGACCGGTTCGGGCAAGACGGTGTCCCTGTACACGGCGCTGGGCATCCTCAACGACGAGACGCGCAACATCTCCACTGCCGAGGATCCGGTCGAAATCCGTTTGCCTGGCGTCAACCAGGTGCAGCAGAACAACAAGCGCGGCATGACGTTTGCGGCGGCGCTGCGTTCGTTTCTGCGCCAGGATCCGGACATCATCATGGTCGGCGAAATCCGCGACCTGGAAACGGCCGAGATTGCGATCAAGGCCGCGCAGACCGGTCACATGGTGCTGTCGACGCTGCACACCAACGATGCGCCGCAGACCATCGCGCGTTTGATGAACATGGGCATTGCGCCGTACAACATCACATCATCGGTGACTTTGGTGATTGCGCAGCGTCTGGCGCGGCGGTTGTGCAACAGCTGCAAGCGCAAGTCGACCTTGCCCGAGCATGCGTTGCTGGCAGAAGGGTTCACTGCAGAGCAGCTCGCTGCCGGTATCGAGCTGTATGAGGCAGTCGGTTGCGACGAGTGCACCGAAGGCTACAAGGGCCGTACCGGTATCTACCAGGTGATGCCGATGACCGACGAGATTGGCGCGATCGTGCTGGAAGGCGGCAACGCGATGCAGATCGCCGAGGCGGCGCAGAAGATCGGCATCCGCGACCTGCGCCAGTCTGCGCTGGTCAAGGCCGCGCACGGGGTGACCAGCCTGGCCGAGATCAATCGCGTAACCAAGGACTGAGGGCCGGGAATCGGGAATCGGGATTGGGGAATCGGAGAAGCTGGTTACAGCGGTAATCCTTTTCCCCCCAAGCTTTTGCTCGACGGTTTTGAGACTGGGCAAAGTTGCGAAGGCCAAAAAAACGGCGCTTCCTCGTAAGAGGAGCGCCGTTTTTTATTGTAAGAACAGCATCAGGCCATGAATGCCGTCTTCAATGCTCAAGAAGACATAGAGGTCAGAACGAAGCATTCAGGACGAGCGAACGCAGCGAACTCGCTTTTACGATTCCCCAATCCCGATTCCCCATTCCCGGCCCTTCTACTCCATCCCCAACTTCTTCAACTTGTACCGCAAGGCCCGAAACGTGATGCCCAGCTGCGCGGCGGTCTTGGTCTTGTTCCAGCGGTTTTCTTCCAGCGCTTTCTGGATCGCGGCGCGTTCCAGTTGCTCGATGTAGGAGGGCAGGGCGGCCGAGGCGGGGTCGATGTCGACCACGGCTTCGCGCGGTTCGACGGCGGCGCTGCCGGGGGTGGCGGCCAGGCGGTGGCCGCCGTGGGCGGGCAGGCGCAGGTCGGTGGCGCTGATCTGGTCGTCTTCGGCCAGGGCCAGGGCGCGTTCCAGGATGTTTTCCAGCTCGCGGACATTGCCCGGGAAGCCGTACTGGTCCAGCGCATCGAGCGCGGATTGGGTCAGCAGCGGAATCGGGCGGCCGTGGCTGTGCGCCAGGCGCGCGATGATCGCCGCGGCCAGCTGCGGCAGGTCGCCGCCGCGTTCGCGCAACGGCGGCACGCGCAGTTCGATCACGTTGATGCGGTAGTACAGGTCGTGGCGGAAGCGGCCGTCCGAGACCAGGTCGCCCAGGTTCTTGTGGGTTGCCGAGAGGATGCGCACGTCCACCAGCGACTCGCTGGAGGCGCCGACCGGGCGCACCGATTTTTCCTGGATCGCGCGCAGCAGCTTGACCTGCATCTGCAGCGGCAGTTCGGCCACTTCGTCCAGGAACAGCGTGCCGCCATGCGCGGCCTGGAACAGGCCGGGCTTGTCGGCATGCGCGCCGGTGAAGCTGCCTTTCTTGTGGCCGAAGAACTCGCTTTCCATCAGTTCGGCGGGGATGGCGCCGCAGTTGACCGGCACGAACGGGCCGGCCGCACGGGCGCCCTGTTCGTGGATGGTGCGGGCGACCAGCTCCTTGCCCACGCCCGATTCGCCGACGATATAGACCGGCGCCTGGCTACGCGCCACCTTGCCGATGGTGGCGCGCAGGCTTTCCATCGCGCTGGAATCGCCGAGCAGGCGGCTGGCCTGTTCCGGCGGCGGCGCCGGCGGAGCGGGGCGGTCGCGGTTGTTCAATTCCAGTGCGTGCTTGACCAGGCCGCGCAGCACGCTGATGTCCACCGGCTTGCTGACGAAGTCGAAGGCACCGGCCTTCAAGGCCTCCACCGCCAGGTCCATGCTGCCGAACGCGGTGATCATCGCCACCGGGGTCTGCGGATAGTGTTTGGCGATTTCGGTGACCAGTTCGATGCCGTTGCCGTCGGGCAAACGCATGTCGGTCAGGCACAGGTCGTAGGGATTGTTGGCCAGCAGCTCGCGCGCTTCGGCCAGGTTGGCGGCGGTGCTGATGCGCAGGCCCATCCGGCCCAGGGTGAGAACAAGCAGTTCGCGAATGTCACGCTCGTCATCGACAACCAGGGCACTTTTCGGTTCGTTCATGTGGCGCACGATAGCCCAGGGCGATGACAGTCGACAATTGCCGGCCGAGTGCGGGCCTAACGATTCACATGATCAAACAACGGGCGCGGCGGGACGCACGAAGCGTAGCGGCTGGCCGCAGATACACGAACGCAGCGCCGTTGCAGGCAGATGCGCCATGGGCATGCTGCAGGCGTGACGCAACGATCCCGCTCATTTCCCGAGCAGGCTGTTGGGCCCTTGCAACAGGATCCGGAAACAGGCGCCGCCACCCGGCACCGACACATAGTCCAGTTGCGCCTGGTTGGCGCGGCACAGCTCCTGGGCGATGTACAGGCCGAGCCCGGTACCGTGCTCGGAGGTGGTGTAGAACGGGCGGAACAGTTGTGCGGCCACCGTCTCCGGGATGCCCGGGCCGCGGTCGATGACATCGATCACCGCCATGCGTTCCAGGCGTTCGACGCGCAGCTTCACCCGCGCCGGCTCGTCCATCACCCGGCCGTACTTGAGCGCGTTGTGGACCAGGGCGGTCAGGATCTGGTGCAGGTGCTTGGGGTCGACCAGGGCATGCACGGACGCGCCTTGAATGCTCGCTTCCAGGATGTCGGTTTCCATCGACAGGGTCTGCCGGTACTCGATCACGAAGCGGCGCACGAACGCGGCCAGGTCCAGGTTGTCCGGGTTGGCGCGTTCGCGGCGGGCCAGCGCAAGCACGCTTTCGACGATGCCATTGGTGCGCTGGCATTGCTGGTGGATGATCTGCAGCAGGCGGCGGTCGGCATCGCCGATGTCCGGGGATTCTTCCAGCAATTGCGAGGCGTAGCTGATCGCCGCCAGCGGGTTGCGGATCTCGTGCGCCAGGCTGGCCGAAAAGCGTCCCATCGCCGACAGGGTGAGCGATTCGGCGCGCCGCGACACCACGCTGGCATCGTCCAGGAACACCAGCACCAGGTCGCTGTCGGCGAGCAGGCGCACAAAGCGCGGCTGGACTTCCGGGCGGTCGGCGCCCAGTTGCAGCGGGGCTTCCTCCTGGCGCCAGCCGCTGCGCCAGCGCTGCAGGCGGCGCGCCAGCTCCGGGGTAAGCGCGGCCAGCGACAGGTCGACCGGGGCGTTGCGCTGGTCGCCATCGCCGAGCAGCGCCAGCGCCGCCTCGTTGGCCAGGGTGATGCGGTTGTGCGTATCGACCACCAGCACGCCGGTGCGCATGCGGCGGATGATCAGCTCGTTGATCTCGTAGAGATTGGCGACCTGCGCACCGCGCTCCTCGGCCAGCACCTGATTGCGGCGCGCCCGCGAGGCGATCTGTTCGCAGATGAAGGCCACTGCGACATAGCTGGTGGCGAACATCGCCAGTTCGGCGATCGGGCGGGTGGCGCCGCCGCCTTCCAGCACGGTCCACAGGTACTCCAGCACGGTGGCGGCGCTGGCGAGCACGGCAATGCTCATGCCATAGCGCAGGCGCAGCAGGATCGAGGCGGCGGCGACATTGAACAGCAGCATCATCGCGATGCCGGCGCTGGCGCCGGGCAGCGCATGCGTGGCCAGGGTCGCGGCGAGGATGTCGGCGATCACCGCGCACAGCACGGTGGCGGTCAGGCGGCGCTCGTTGCGGCCGCGGAACAGCAGCGGGATGGCCATCGCCAGGTAGCCGATCGCCACGCCGGCCGCCAGGCGCGGGTAGCGGGGCTCGGGGATCGCGTCGGACAGGGGGCTGAACACCAGTGCGGCGATCAGCCCGGCCACCAGCACCCGGTACAGCGAAAAGAAGTACAGCTCGCGCTGTGGCGCGGACTGGATCCGGTCGATAAGCGATGGGCTGGATGGCAAACCGATTCCCCGCGGGCGCAAGCCGCGAGTATAGGCAGGTGCGCGGCCCACGCAGCGCTTGCGCACAGTGCCGGGCTGGACGCAAGCGCCGCCAGCGGCGGGGCACTCGGGCCGACTTTTGCGCCGCACGGCGTGGTCGGCCACAATAGGCGGCCCGTTCGCGTCTCTTGACGTGCCGCCCTGGCGGTCTGCGTTGCACGCAGCGGTCGTTTCCTTTTCCCACGGTGACGCATGAATTTCCACGAATACCAGTCAAAACAGCTGCTTGCCGAGTACGGCATCCCCGTTCCGGCCGGCAAGGTCGCGGCGACCCCGGACGAAGCGGTTGAAGTCGCCAATTCCCTGGGCAAGGGCCCCTGGATGGTGAAGGCGCAGATCCACGCGGGCGGTCGCGGTAAGGCTGGCGGCGTCAAGTTCTGCAAGACCACCGACGACGTGAAGGCCGCAGCGGCCAAGATGCTCGGCACCAAGATGTCCACCTACCAGACCGCCGGCGTCGAGCTGCCGATCAACCTGGTGCTGGTGACCACCGCCGGCGAGATCGTCAAGGAGCTGTACCTGTCGATCCTGGTCGACCGCGGCACCAAGACCATCACCTACATCGCCTCCAGCGAGGGTGGCGTGGAGATCGAGCAGGTCGCTGCCGAGACGCCGGAGCTGATCCACTCGCTCAATGTCGATTTCGTCGAAGGCGTGCAGGGCTACCACGGCCGCGATTTCGGCTTCAAGCTCGGCCTGACCGCCAAGCAGGCCGGCCAGTTCGCCAGCATCATGGTGAACCTGTATCGCCTGTTCAACGAAAAGGACCTGGCGCTGGTTGAAATCAACCCGCTGGCCATCCTGGACGACGGCAACCTGTACGCGCTGGACGGCAAGTTCGACAGCGACGACAACGCCGCGTTCCGTCAGAAGCAGCTGGTCGCCATGCGCGACAAGACGCAGGAAGACGAGACCGAAGTGACTGCGTCGGAGCTGGACATCAACTACGTCACCATGGACGGCAACATCGGTTGCATGGTCAACGGCGCCGGCCTGGCCATGGCCACCATGGACGTGATCAAGCTCAACGGCGGCGAGCCGGCGAACTTCCTGGACGTGGGCGGCGGCGCCAACAAGCAGCGCGTCATCGAGGCATTCAAGCTGATCCTGTCCTCGGACAAGGTCGAAGGCATCTTCGTCAACATCTTCGGCGGCATCGTCCGCTGCGACATGATTGCCGAGGGCATCATCGCGGCGGTCAAGGAAGTGGGCGTCAAGGTTCCGGTCGTGGTGCGCCTGGAAGGCACCAACGTGGAAGAAGGCAAGCAGCTGCTGCGCGACAGCGGCATGGCCATCATCCCGGCCGACAACATCAACGACGGTGCCAAGAAGGTCGTCGAAGCTGTCAAGAACGCCGCCTGATTCACGACACCGAAGGAACTATCCATGTCCGTTTTGATTAACAAGAACACCAAGGTGATCGTGCAGGGCTTCACCGGCCAGCAGGGCACCTTCCACGCCACTCAGATGATCGAGTACGGCACCCAGGTCGTCGGCGGCGTGACGCCGGGCAAGGGCGGCACCACGCATATCGACCTGCCGGTGTTCAACACCGTGGCCGACGCCGTCAAGGCCACCGGCGCAGACGCGTCGGTGATCTACGTGCCGCCGCCGTACGCGGCCGATGCGATCCTGGAAGCGGCTGCGGCCGGCATCAAGGTCATCGTCTGCATCACCGAAGGCATCCCGGTACTGGACATGCTGCGCGTCAAGAACGTGCTGACCCGCTCGCATCCGGACACCGTGCTGATCGGGCCGAACTGCCCTGGCGTGATCACCCCGGGCGAGTGCAAGATCGGCATCATGCCGGGCCACATCCACAAGCCGGGCAAGATCGGCATCGTGTCGCGTTCGGGCACGCTGACCTATGAAGCGGTCAAGCAGACCACCGAAGTGGGCCTGGGCCAGAGCACCTGCATCGGTATCGGTGGTGATCCGATCAACGGCCTGAACTTCGTCGACTGCCTCAAGCTGTTCAACGAAGACCCGCAGACCGAAGGCATCATCATGGTCGGCGAAATCGGTGGCGACGCCGAGGAAGCTGGCGCCGAGTACATCAAGCAGTTCGTGAAGAAGCCGGTCGTCGGCTTCATCGCCGGTGCCTCGGCTCCGGCCGGCAAGCGCATGGGCCACGCCGGTGCGATCGCATCGGGCGGCAAGGGCACTGCCGAAGGCAAGTTCGCGGCGATGGAAGCCGCTGGCGTCAAGACCGTCCGTTCGCCGGGCGATCTGGGTGCGGCGATTGCTGCGCTGGTGAAGTAAGCACGCCGCGCGCGCAAGCGTGTGAGCGTCAGAGAGGCCGCCTTCGGGCGGCCTTTTTTGTGGGCGTTTGGAACATCCCCTCATCCGCCCTTCGGGCACCTTCTTCCGCAGGCGGGAGAAGGGAGCAACAGCAAGAGCAACAGCAAGAGCAGGAGCAACAGCAAGAGCAAGAGCAAGAGCAAGAGCAGGAGCAAGAGCAGGAGCAAGAGCAAGAGCAAGAGCAAGAGCAAGAGCAGGAGCAGGAGCAAGAGCAAGAGCAGGAGCAAGAGCAAGAGCAAGAGCAAGAGCAAGAGCAAGAGCAAGAGCAAGAGCAAGAGCAAGAGCAAGAGCAAGAGCAAGAGCCCGGTCATGTTCTCAAGCACGCCAGGTTTGTCGTTCTCCGGCAAATCGACGGAGCACACCGCGGTCAGGCAACTGCCGCTGCCCAAGCCCCCGCCGGCAGCGACATCCCCTCTCCCGCCTGCGGGAGAGGGGTAGGGGTGAGGGCGCTTCCCGCGCGGCGATCTCCCACGCCAAAGTGCCATCGACACCGATGGCGCCACCCGGGCGGAACCGGTCACCGTGGCCATCCTCCTGCCGAGAATGTCGATGCGCCACGCCGCCAAGACCGGATTCGCCAAGCGCCTGCGTCGTGAGATGACCGCCGCCGAGCGCGCGCTTTGGTATCGGTTGCGAGATCGGCGTCTGCTCGGCTTCAAATTCCGGCGTCAGGTCCCCATCGGGCCCTACATCGTCGATTTCGTCTGCCTCGCCCGGGCGTTGATCGTCGAAATCGACGGTAGCCGCCGGGTGCGGATGCCACGCGCGATGCTTTCCTGCGCCGCGAGGGCTTCCAGGTGCTGCGCTTCTGGAATAATGCGGTGCTGGCGAGTGGCGACGACGTCTGCGAGATGATCGCGCGAGGTCTGCTTGCGGCTCGTTCTCCCTTTCCGCTTCCGTGCTTCGGAAAACACACGCACAAGGCCGTTGACATGTCCCAGACGCTCCGCATTGCCATGGCGCAGTTCGACTTTCCGGTCGGTGCCGTGGCGCGCAATACCGATCGCATCATCGACTTCATCGCGGCAGCGCGCGATGAGTTCGATGCGGACATCGTGCTGTTTCCCGAGCTGGCGATCAGCGGTTACCCGCCGGAAGATCTGCTGCTGCGGCCCGGTTTTCTGGCCCATTGCGAGGAAGCGCTGGCGCGCATCGCCGCCGGCACGCGCGGGGTCGTGGCGGTGGTCGGCTGGCCGCAGAGTGCAGGCAGCGTGGTCTACAACGCCGCCAGCGTGTTGCGCGACGGGCGCATCGAAGCGACGTACCGCAAGCGCGAGCTGCCCAATTACGCGGTATTCGACGAGCGCCGCTATTTCGACGTGGACCCGGATGGCGATAACTGCGTGGTCACCGTCAAGGGCGTGCAGGTGGGCGTGGTGATCTGCGAGGACCTGTGGTTTGTCGAGCCGTTGGCCAGGACCGTGCAGGCCGGCGCCGAGCTGGTGCTGGTGCCCAACGCCTCGCCCTACGAGCGCGGCAAGCATGCGCAGCGCGATGCCTTGCTGGCCGAGCGCACCCGCGAGAGCGGGGCGGCGATTGCCTATCTCAACGTGGTCGGTGGGCAGGATGCGCTGGTGTTCGACGGCGCCTCGGTGGTGGCCGATGGCGACGGCACCGTGCATCCGGCCGCAGCCGCGTTCGTCGATCAGTGGCTGGTGGTGGACTACGCCGCCGGCGAGCGCAGCTTCACCCCGGTGGTGTGGGTGGACGACGGCGATGAAAGCATGGATGCGCTGGCCTGGCGCGCCGTGGTGCGCGGGCTGCAGGACTATTGCCGCAAGAACGGCTTCAGCAAGGTCTGGCTGGGCCTGTCCGGCGGCATCGATTCGGCGCTGGTGCTGGCGATGGCGGTCGACGCGCTGGGCGGCGACAACGTTACCGCGGTGCGGCTGCCGTCGCGCTACACGGCCAATCTGTCCAACGACCTGGCCGACGAGCAATGCCGCGCGCTGGGCGTCAAGCTGGAAACCATCGCGATCGAGCCGGCGTTCGAAGGGCTGCTCGCCGCGCTGGGGCCGATGTTCGAAGGCACCCAGCCGGACATCACCGAAGAGAACCTGCAGTCGCGCAGCCGCGGGGTGATCCTGATGGCGCTGTCCAACAAGTTCGGCGGGCTGTTGCTGACCACCGGCAACAAGAGCGAATACGCGGTGGGGTACGCCACCATCTACGGCGACATGTGCGGCGGCTACGCCCCGCTCAAGGACCTGTACAAGACCGAAGTGTTCGGCCTGGCCAAGTGGCGCAATACCGTGGGCGGAGCGCCGGTGATTCCGCCGGCGGTGATTTCGCGCCCGCCCTCGGCCGAGTTGCGCGACAACCAGACCGACCAGGATTCGCTGCCGCCCTACGATGTGCTGGACGGGATCCTGTATCGCTACGTCGACCAAGAGCAGTCGCGCGACGACATCGTCGCGGCCGGCTACGCCGCCGATACGGTGGAACACGTGCTGCGGCTGGTGCGGCTCAACGAATGGAAGCGCCACCAGGCCGCGCCCGGGCCGAAGGTGTCGCGACGCGCGTTCGGCCGCGAGCGGCGTTACCCGATCACCAATGGGTATTCAGGGCAATAGCCCGAACGGCTATTCCGGCCGGTAGCCCGGTGCGCCAGCCACCGCTGCGGCGGCCGGCGCCTGGGCGAAGCGGGTGAGCAGGTCCAGGGTCGGCTTGGGCCGCGTCAGGTCGTACATCAGGCCGAAATGGCCTTCGGCGCCCTCGATGCTGGTCTGGTCCAGCAATTCGTAGACGTTCACCTCGGACACCACGTCGGCGTAGTTGTCGCGCACGTTGCGCAGCAGCTGCGCCAGGCTGTCGTAGCAGCCGCGGTCGCCTTCCGCACCGCCGGTGGTGTTGCCGGTGTAGATCTCCGCACAGTTCAGCTCGTTGAAGAACACCGGCGTCTTGTAGGTCTGCGCCGCCGTGCGTAGCTGGCCCAGGTACAACGCGCTCCAGTAGCCGGCGTCCTGGTGGAAGGCGTAGTAGTGGAAGCTGATGTGGTCGAAGTTGAAGCCGGCCGCCTTGGCCTTGGCCAGGAACCACAGCGAGCCATTGCGGTCACCCGGGCAGCGTGCGTTGGCGCTGCGGTCGTCGCTGTTGCAGGCGGTGATGTTGATGGTGAAGCGCAGGCCGGCGCCCAGTTCGTTGGAAGCCTGGCGCATGCCCAGGTACATCGTGGTCATCGCCGCGATGCGGGCATCGGCCTCGGCGCGCACCAGATCCTGTTCGTTGCCGATCTCCCAGACCTTGATGTCGGCCGCATAGCGACGCGCCAGCTGGTAACCGATCTCGCGCGACATCGGGTACACCATCGGGCGCAGCGTGATGCCGTACTTGCGCGCCAGCGGGACCAGCGCATCCAGCGTGGCGTAATCGCGCGGGTCCACATCGAAGCGGTAGCTGCGCAGATTGCGCGCGGCCAGCAGCTTGAAGCGGGCCTCGGCCTGGGCGATCGGGTAGGCGGAGCGGCTGTCGTGGGCGTTGACGCCGTAGACGATGGGAGCCGCGCTGGCGGTGGTGGTCATTGCCGCCAGCAGCAGGCCAAGCATGAACGGGACGATGCAGCGGGACATGCGGCCTCCTGGCGGGCGTCAGCGGGAATGATCTTGCCGAGGCCGAGTATAGGCAGCGCGCAGGCGCGGTTCGGTGACCTGGTGCCAGGTCCGGCGAGGTGAACGCAACTGCGGCAGGCAAGCGCGCTCGGCGGTGCGAGGACGCGTGGCGTGCAGGCGTGCACGTCCGTAGTGCGGGACGATCGATCTGTCGCTTGATCGGGCCTGGCTGTCGTCAGGCACGGCAGGCGCCTGCAACACTCAGTCGCGCCGCTGCCACCGGCATTGCGGCAGCGGCATTGCCGCAATAAAAAAGGGGCCTTGCGGCCCCTTCTCATCACACCGGCGGCTGATCGCTCAGTCGCGGCTCATCTGTGCATTGCGCTGACCGGTGGCGGCGGACTTCTCGCCGGCGAACGGGTTGAGCTTGCGGATGGCCCACGGGTACTTCGGCCAATTGCCGGTCAGCCACGGATGCTGCGGGCTGTTGAGCTCCAGCACGCGGCGAGCATCGGCGGCCAGGGTCTTGTTGCCCAGGTGGGTGTAGGCCTCGGCCAGCACCGCCACCGCGTCGTATTGGTAGGCGCTCTGCGGATAGGTTTCCAGCAGGTAGTTGGCGCGACCGGCCGCCGACACCCAGGCATTGCGACGCAGGTAGTACAGCGCGTTGTCCAGTTCGTGCTGGGCGAACACGTCGCGCAGCTCGATCATGCGCTTGCGCGCATCCGGCGCGTAGCGGCTGTTCGGGTAGCGGTCGGTCACGGTGTTGAAGTCGTTGTAGGCCTGCTGCGGCGAGGACAGGTCGCGGCGGCTCGGGTCCAGCGACCAGACGCGGCGCAGGAACACCGTGTCGCGGTTGCTGTTGGCCAGCCCGCGCAGGTAATACAGGTACGAGATGTTGCGATGGGTCGGGTAGGTCCGGATGAAGCGGTCGACGCTGGAGACGGTGTCGTCGTGCTTGCCGGCCTTGTACTGGGCGTAGGCGGTTTCGATCATCGCCTGCTCGGTGTACGGGCCATACGGGTACTGGGCGATCAGGCGCTTGTAGCTGGCTTCGGCGCCGGCCCAGTTGCCTTTCTCCATCAGGTCGTGGCCCTTGCCGTAGAGCTGCTCGACCGGCATGCCCTCGTCGGGATTCTTGTCCTTGGCGCCGCGGTGGCAGCCGGTGACGACGAACGCCATGACCAGCATGAGGGCAATCAGGCGCGCAGGCGCGGAAAACGTGGACCGTCGGATCATGGGTCTGGGCAGGACGCATCAGGAAAACGAGAGCGCGATGATAGCCTAGTGGCCTGTCCGGCGACTGACTCCCGCCGCCCGGACCCCCAAATTCCCGCTTTTGCCCGAGTGCCTGTGTCCATGTCCGACCCATCTGCCGACCCCCTCGACCCGTCCATCCGCCAGGCCATCGTGCCCGACAACGCCGCAGGACGCCGTTTCGACGCGGTGCTGGCCGAGCTGTTTCCCGAATTCTCGCGTTCGCGCCTGTCGGAGTGGATCAAGTCCGGCGATGCGCTGCTGAACGGGGAAATGGCGCGCCCGCGCGACACCTTGCGCGGCGGCGAGAGCGTGCAGGTGCAGGTGGTGCTGGAAACCCAGACCCATGCCGCGCCGCAGGACATCCCGCTGAGCGTGCTGTACGAAGACGACCAGGTGCTGGTGATCGACAAGCCGGCCGGGCTGGTGGTCCACCCGGGTGCCGGCAACCCGGACGGCACCCTGGTCAACGCCTTGCTGTTCCGCGACCCGGCGCTGGCGGCGGTGCCGCGCGCCGGCGTGGTGCACCGGCTGGACAAGGACACCAGCGGCGTGATGGTGGTGGCGCGCACCGTGCAGGCGCAGACCGCGCTGGTGGAACAGCTGTCCGCACGCGATGTGCACCGCCAGTACCTGGCGGTGGTGGTGGGCGCGCTGGTCTCCGGCGGCACCGCCAATGCGCCGATCGACCGCCATCCGCGCGATCGGCTGAAGATGGCGGTACGCGACGACGGCCGCGATGCGGTCACCCATTACCGCCTGCGCGAGCGCTTCCGCGCGCATACCGCGCTGGAATGCCGGCTGGAAACCGGGCGCACCCACCAGATCCGCGTGCACATGGCGCACCTGAAGTCGCCGATCGTCGGCGACCCGCTGTACGGCGGCGCGCTGAAGCTGCCCAAGGGCGCCAGCGACGAACTGGTGCACGAGCTGCGTACCTTCAAGCGCCAGGCATTGCATGCCGAAACCCTGGAGTTCCTGCACCCGGTCAGCGGCGAGCCGGTGCGCGCCAGCGCGCCGGTGCCGGCGGACCTGCAGCGGCTGATGACCGCGCTGCGCGAAGACAGCGCACGCGCCGCCGAGCTGGCACGCCGCTGAGATGGCCCCCGCCGCGCCCTTCGTGCTGCCGGCCGACTGGCCGGCGCCGCCGCGCATCCATGCGCTGACCACGCTGCGCTACGGCCTGGGCGGCTCGCTGGCGCCGTTCGACACGCTCAACCTCGGCAACCGCAACAGTGCCGAGGGCGACGTGCCGGAGCAGGTGGAACGCAACCGGGCGCTGCTGGTCGAGGCGCTGGCACTGCCCGGCACCCCGCAGTGGCTGCGTCAGGTGCATGGCGTGGAGGTGCTGCGCGTCGATGCGCCCGCGCCTGCGTCCGGCGAGCAGGTGGGCGCGGCCGGAACTGCCGCCCCACCTGCGCAGGAACCGGTTGCCGACGCAGCGGTGACCGCGGTGCCCGGCGTGGTGCTGGCGATCCTCACCGCCGACTGCCTGCCGGTCGTGCTCGCGGCCAGGGATGGCAGCGAAGTGGCCGCCGCGCATGCCGGCTGGCGCGGCCTGGCCGACGGCATGCTGGAGCGCAGCGTGGCGGCGATGCGCACGCCGCCACAGCAGGTGAGGGCCTGGCTGGGGCCGGCAGCGGGGCCGCAAGTGTATGAAATCGGCGAAGACGTGTTCAACGCCTTCGTCGCGCACGATGCGCAGGCACGCGCCGCGTTCGTCGCAACCCGCCCGGGGCATTGGCGGGTGGATCTGTATGCATTGGCGCGAAAGCGCCTGCAGCGTGCCGGTGTGCCGGCCAGCGCCATCCACGGCGGCGGGCTGTGCACCATTTCCGAGCCGCAACGCTTCTTCTCGCATCGTCGCGACCGTCGTAGCGGACGCATGGCCACGCTGGCCTGGATCGCGCCCTGAGCATGCCGTTGTTCGTGCTGGGGCCGGACGCGTTCGCGCAGCTGCCTGCGCCGGAGCAGCACGCGCGGTTTCTGGACTAGCGCCGTAGCCCGATGTGGGGCGCACATGGGCGCGATGGGTCTTACTGGTAATGCTTCGTCGCGCCCGGGTGCGCTCCTACGTAGCGTGGCGATTTTCACGACGGCTCGCTGATTCGCAGCGTCGGTCGGTCGCGCGTGCTGGATGGGATGGCAGACAGGTGTAGGAGCGCACCTGGGCGCGATGGGGCGTTACCGATAACGCCTCATCGCGCCCAGGTGCGCTCCTACGGTGATTCCGTGTTGGCGGCTTACGCGGCTGCGTTTCCGAAACTTGCGCGCACTGCTTTCGGGGTGCCGCCGTGCGCAGGCTGCAGGCGAAAGATCGACACCGCATCGGCCAACTCCCCGGCCTGTTCTTCCAGACTGCGCGCGGCGGCGGTGGCTTCTTCCACCAATGCGGCATTGCGCTGGGTGACTTCGTCCAGTTGCGCGACGGTGCGGTTGACCTGTTCGATGCCGCTGGATTGCTCGGCGCTGGCGGCGGTGATCTCGCTCATGATGTCGGTGACGTGTTTGACCGAGCCGACGATCTCGCGCATGGTCGCGCCGGCGCGGTGCACCAGGCCCGAGCCGAGTTCGACCTTGTCGGTGGAGTCGGCGATCAGCGTCTTGATCTCCTTGGCCGCATCGGCCGAGCGCCGCGCCAGGGCGCGCACCTCCGAGGCGACCACCGCGAAGCCGCGGCCCTGCTCGCCAGCGCGCGCGGCTTCCACCGCGGCGTTGAGCGCCAGGATATTGGTCTGGAAGGCGATGCCGTCGATGACGCCGATGATCTCGCCGATCTTGCGCGAGGCGGTGCTGATCTGGCCCATGGTGGACACCACAGCGTCCATCACCTGGCCGCCGTTCTGCGCCACTTCGCCGGTGCCCACCACCAGCCGGTTGGCCTGCAGCGCGCTGTCGGCGTTCTGCTTCACGGTGGAGGTGAGTTCCTCCATGGAGCTGGCGGTTTCTTCCAGATTGGCGGCCTGCTGCTCGGTGCGCTCGGACAGGTCGGTGTTGCCGGCGGCGATTTCCATCGCCGCGCGGCGGATCGTGTCCGATGCGATCTGGATACCGCCGATGATCTCGGTCAGCCGGGTCACGGTCTGGTTGGTGTCGTCGCGCAGGCGCGCAAAGATGCCGTGCGCATCGCCGTCCACGCGCTGAGTGAGGTCGCCGTCGGCCAGGGCACCGATCACGCGCGCCAACGCGGCCAGGTGGGTTTCCACCGAGTCGTAGATGCGGTTGATGCCCTGGGCCAGCGACAGCAGCACGCCGTCCATGCCGTCGATCTGCATGCGCCGGCTGAAATCCCCGGCCGCAGCGGCATCGATGATCTGGATCAGCGTCTGCTCGGCGTTGACCTGCGCGGTGACGTCCACCCACTGCGCGATGGTGCCCAGCCTGGCGCCGTCGGCGGCGATGATCGGGCTGTAGACGAAGTCGATCTGGCGGCCGAAGAACGGCGCGCGCACCGCCTTGGAGGCGGTCAATGCGCGCATGCGGTCGATCGCGGCCTGGCTGTCGGGATAGATGTCGCCGATGCTGCCGCCGACGAACCCTTCGGCATGGAAGCCGGGGCGGAAGCTCTGCACATCCGGCTCGATCAGCTTGAGCATCGTCAGCAGCTTGCGGTTGGCAAACAGCACCTGGCCATCGTCGTCGGCGATGCGGATCATGGTGTCCAGGTCGTCCAGCGCCTTGATCACGAACTGGCCGTGGCGCAGGCCCTGTTCCATCACATCCAGGCGGATGGCCAGCTTGTCCTGGGTCGCCTGCAGCGCATGCAGCAACGGCGCGAGCTCGCCGGCGGCGTTGCGCAGATCCAGGCGCTGGAAGTGCCCGTCACCGATGGCCGTCACCGTGCCGACGGCCTGTTCCAGTTGCGCGACGTTGCGGCGGCGCGACCACCACCACAGCCCCGCACTTGCCGCGCCCAGCACCAGCAGCGCCGGCAGCAGGCGCGTCAACCCGGCCCAGACGCCGCCGGGCAGCAGCGTGGCGGCGTAGAGCGTGAGCAGGGCCAGCAGCCCGATCTCTGCAGCGGCAGGCAGCCATGTGGCCCTGGTGAGACGCGTGAGGCTCCGGCCGGAAGGCGGGCGGGAGACGGCAGTGGCATCGAATGAGGGCGACATAGGCTGAGTCCAACGGAGTGATTCGGAGTGGGGAGCGCTGTCCTGCACTGCATGGGCTGCTATGGGGTATCGGCGGCCGAGCCCGAATCATGACGGCGTGAAATTACCGTTCGTCGGAATCTGTCGCCCGTACTCCTGAAAACCCCGATGTAGTTGATTTGGAAGCGGTTTCAGTGCCGCCCGGTACACCGCAGAGCGGTGAGGTGTAACTAGACACCTGCCTCCAAATTGTAAATTGCACGTGAAATATTGATGGCTGCCGTCAACACTTCGTAGACCCGGCCTCCACGCCATTTGATCGCGTGCCTGTGACCAAGACTGGCCGCAGCGCCACGCCACGAATACACATCAAGGCGCGGGAACCGGGAATGGAGAATAGGGAATCGAGAGTAGGGAATCGGGAATCGGGAATCGGAAATCGGAAATAGGAAATAGGAAATCAGGTGCCCTACAGACCCAGATCAGCGAAACGCCACGAATAGACATCGAAGAGCGGAATGGAGAATCGGGGAATCAGGCGACCCACAGGCCCAGCCCAGCCCAAACAGCGACAGGAAGACGCTTTCCCCGATTCCCGATTCCCGAATCCCCAATCCCCAAAAAAAACCGGCCATCTCACGATGGCCGGTCTATCGATACCTAACTAGCTGACGCTACACCGGCTTACTTCGCCGGCTTGGCACCTGCCTCGTCCGGCAGCGCCCAGGCGATCACGCTGTCGCCCGACTTGGTTTCCATGCGGTCGTGTCCGCCCACCGCGGCCACGATGTACTGCTTGCCGTCGATGGTGTAGCTCAGCGGCGCGGCCTGCGGGCCAGCCGGCACGCGGGTCTCCCAGACCTGCTTGCCGGTGCGGGTGTCGAAGCCGCGCATGAAATCATCCAGGGATGCGCCGATGAAGGTCACGCCGCCAGCGGTGGCCAGCGAGCCGCTGTTGTTGGGCGTGCCGATCTCGAACTTTGTCTTGGACGGGATGCCCATCGGGCCTTGGTCGTAACCGGTGCCCAGCGGACGGCGCCAGATCACCTGCTGGGTGCGCAGGTCCACGCCGGAGATGTAGCCCCACGGCGGTGCCACGCACGGCGTGTTGAGCGGCGACATCCACGGCTCCTTGCGGGCGCCGTAGGCCAGACCCTTCTGCGCCATGTAGCCGGGCGTCTTGCTCTTGCCGTCGAACACCGATACCACGCCCAGCTCATTCATCTTTTCGCGGGTGTAGACCTGCAGGGTGTAGGGCAGGCGATTGCTGTTCATCACCATGATGCCGCGCTGCAGATCGACCGAGACGCCGCCCCAGTTGATGCCGCCGTGGTTGCCGGTGAAGGCCAGCGAGCCTTGCAGGGTCGGCGGGGTGAACATGCCTTCGTAGCGCAGCTGCTTGAACTGGATGCGGCAGGCCAGCTGGTCGAACGGGGTCATGCCCCAGGCATCGGATTCGATAATGGTCTCGTAGTCACGGCTCGGCGCGCCCACGGTATTGGGCATGCCCGGCGAGATCGGCTGGGTGGCCGCGGTCCAGTCGCCGTGATCGGTGCCCTGCGGCACGGCGATCTGCTTGACCGGCATGAGCGGTGCACCGGTGGCGCGGTCCAGCACGAACACCTGGCCGGACTTGGTGGCCTGGATCACCGCCGGGCGGGTACCGCCACCGGCCACCGGCCAATCGACCAGGTTCGGCTGCGGGCCGATGTCGTAATCCCACAGGTCGTGGTTGACGGTGCGGAAGTGCCAACGCTCCTTGCCGGTGGCCGCATCCACGGCAACCAGCGAAGCGGTGTATTCCTCATCCTGCGGGGTGCGGCCCTTGCCGAAGAAATCACCCGAGGCGTTGCCGGTCGGCAGATACACCAGGCCCAGCTCGTCGTCGGCGGACATCAGCGACCACACGTTCGGGGTCGAACGGGTGTAGGTCTGCCCGGCCGGCGGCTCGGCGGTGATCGCCGGGTTGCCCAGGTCCCAGGCCCAGCGCAGCTGGCCGGTGAGCGCATCGAAGCCGCGCACCACGCCCGACGGCGCATCGCCTTCCTGGCCGTCGCGGACCTGGCCGGTGGGCTGGATCACCACGCCGCGCATCACCACCGGCGGGGAGGTCGGGCCGACGAAGCCGGGCTTGGTGTTGCCGGTGCCGGCGTTGAGATCGACAAAGCCGTTGGTGCCGAAGCTGGTGCACAGCTTGCCGGTCTGCGCGTCCAGCGCGCCAAGGCGGCCATCGACCATCGGCCAGAAGATCCGCGTCGGGCACTCGGCGGTGCCTTGCGGCGCCTGGTAGTACGACACGCCGCGGCAGGTGGTGGCGGCAACGCCGGCCATCGCCTTCGGATTGGTCTGCGGATCGAAGCGCCAGCGCTCCTTGCCGTTGGCCGCTTCCACCGCGATCACTTTCTGGGTCGGAGTGCAGATGTAGAGCAGGTCGCCGACCTTGAGCGGGGTGTTCTGGAAGGCATAGCCCAGCTTGGAGCCGGCCGGCTTCAGGTCGCCGGTATGGAACTCCCAGGCCACCTTCAGATCCTTGGCGTTTTCCGGGGTGATCTGCGCGCCGGGGGTGTAATGGTTGGACAGGTTGGAGCCGGCATACGCGGTCCAGTTGCTGGCATCGTGATTGGCCGCGACGTTGCCGTCCGGGCTGGGCACGTTGCCGCGGCTGAAGGGCGTCGCGTTCTCGGCCGGCAGCTTGGAGGCATCGGCCAGTTCGACATTGCGCGGTGCCAGCAACGGCCACAGGATCAGCGTCGCACCCAGGATCGGCAGCACGCCGGTCACCAGCACAAAACCCAGCCCCGACAACGGCTGCATGCGGCGACGGGCCACGCCCCAGAACGGCAGCAGCACCAGCCCCAGCACCGATAGCCAGGCCAGGCGCGGGACCAGACCCCAGCCATCCAGGCCTACTTCCCACAGCGCCCAGGCGATGGTGGCCGCCAGCGTCGCACCAAACAGCCACAGGCCGGCACGCTTGCCCAATGCCAGCAACACGCCGGCCAGGAACAGGCCGATGCCCGCCAGCAGGTAATACCAGGAACCACCGACGGCGACCAGGCGGCCGCCCTCGTAGGCAAGCACCGCACCGAGCACGGCGATCACCACGGCATAGACCACCAGCAACCAGGTGCCTAGTCCACGTTTTGAGGATTGATCAGTCATTTTGAGATGTCAGGAAGGACCCAGGCACCGGCAGGCGATGGCGAGTCGTGGAGGGAGAAAGATCACAGGCTGGCGAAGGGCGGCCCGTGTTCTAACTAAAACGTCCTAAACAAGAACGTCCGGATATGAACGCGCAGCCCCTCCCAGGTTCTCAGCGCTACTCATGTGAATATTTTAGACCGCAACGACGCTCGTGTCCGTGACGGAATGGGAACCAGTGTTCAGACCGTGCATCGCAGCGCGGGAAGTGCTTAAAACCGCAGGGATGGAGAGTGCGGTGATCTCAGGCGGTCCTGGTGGCATTCGCGCATGGCGACAAAATGCGTCATCCGGCTGTAACTCTAATTTGTTATTGACGCAAACGATGAGGCGGGATTCGGCATTCGGGAATGGCGAGTCGTGCATGCCGGGATTTTCGACTCGAGCATCTTCCACTTGCACCGGCAGACGTATTCTCATCGCCCTTCAGGCACTTTCTCCCGATGCAAGAAAAAAGGCGCCGGCAATGCGCGGCGCCTCTGTATGCTGATCGTGGTGTGCGCGGGTCGCGTGTTGCTGGTAACGCGCAAATCCCGAGTCAGATATCGGCCAGCGCCTGCAAATACCGCTGGCGCCAGTGGTTGATGTTGTTCTTGCGCAGATGATCCATCATCGCCCGCCAGCGCTCGATGCGCGTTGCCAACGGCATGCTTGCGGCGGTGGCGATCGCATCGGCCACGCCGTCGAGGTCGTGCGGATTGACCAGCAGCGCTTCCTTCATTTCATCGGCGGCACCGGCCAGCAACGACAGCACCAGCACGCCGGGATCCTGCGGATCCTGCGCTGCGACAAATTCCTTGGCGACCAGATTCATGCCATCGCGCAGCGGCGTGACCAGACCGACCGAGGCGGCGCGATAGAAACCGGTCAAGGTCGCATGGCTGAAGTTCTGATTGACGTAGCGTAGCGGCGTCCAATCCGGCTCGGCATGCCCGCCGTTGATATGGCCTGCGATCTGCTCCAGTTGCCCGCGCAACCGGCGATATTCGTTGACATCGCCACGCGACACCGGCGCGATCTGCAGGTAGGTCAGGCTGCCGGACTGCTCCGGGTAGCGCTCCAGATAGCGCTCGAACCCCTGGAAGCGTTCCGGCAGGCCTTTGGAATAATCCAGCCGGTCCACGCCGATCGCCAGTTGCCGGCCGCGCAGGCTTTCGCGCAGGTCGCGCACGGCCTGCTTGCCGACCGAGGCCTTGGCCTGGTTGGCGATCAACTCGGTATCGATCCCGATCGGGAAGGCCGCGGCACTGAAGCGACGCCCGCCTGGGCCCTCGACGATGTCGCCGTCCAGGATGCGGCCGCCGCCGAACAGGCGCACATAGGCCTTGAAGCGCTCGGCGTCGCGCTGGGTCTGGAAGCCGACCAGATCGTAGGCGTAGAACGTGCTGAACAGGCGCGCGTGATCGGGCATCGCCTGCATCAGGTCGGCCGAGGGCATCGGCACGTGCAGGAAGAAGCCCATCTTGCAGCCCACCCCCAGCTCGCGCAGCATCGCGCCCAGCGGGATCATGTGGTAATCGTGGATCCACAAGGTGTCGCTGTCCTTCAACAACGGCGCCAGCTTTTCGGCGAACAGCCGATTGACCCGCATATAGCCTTCGCGGGTGGCGCGGTCGTAGTCGACCAGGTCCAGGCGGAAGTGCAGCAGCGGCCACAGCGTGCGATTGGCAAAGCCGTTGTAGTACGAATCGATGTCACGCTTGTTGAGGTCCATGGTGACGAACTTGATGTCGCCCTCGGTCTGCTCGTGCATGCCGCCGCTGTCGCCGCGCACGGTCTTGCCGCTCCAGCCGAACCACACGCCGCCACGCTCCTTGAGCGCCGCCAACAAGCCCACTGCCAGGCCGCCGGCACGGTTTTCGCCGGGCACCGCGACGCGGTTGGATACCACCACCAAACGACTCATGACGCCTCCTGCCAGCTGCGCGACAAGCGCATCGCTGCGATGATCAAACCCACATGCGAATAGGTCTGGGGGAAATTCCCCCAGGCTTCGCCGTCTTCGAACGATAGATCCTCGGACAGCAAGCCGAGGTGATTGCGGCGCGAGAGGATGCGCTCGAACAATTCACGCGCCTCCTCCTTGCGACCGATCGCGGCCAGCGCGTCGATGTACCAGAACGTGCAGATGGTGAAGCTGGTTTCCGGCTCACCGAAGTCATCCGGTGCGATGTAGCGGTACAGCGCATCGCCATGCTTGAGTACGCGGCCGACGGCTTCGACCGTGCGCACGAAGCGGCTGTCGTCGTTGGCGACGATGCCGATATCGGCCAGCAGCAATAGCGATGCATCCAGGCGATGACCGCCCAGCGTATCGGTGAAATGACCACGTTCCTCGCTCCATGCCTCGCTCAGCACGCGTGCGCGGATGGTGTCGGCGCGCTCGCGCCAGTACACGCTGCGCTCGGGCAGCACCAGCCGGTCGGCGATCTTGGACAGCCGGTCGCAGGCAGCCCAGCACATCGCAGCGGTGTAGGTATGCACTTCGGCGCGTCCGCGGAATTCCCACAGGCCGGCGTCGGGCACGTCATGCAGGGCGAACGCGCGCTCACCCAGCGGCTCCAGGCGGCGGAAGGTATCCGCATCGCCCTGATCCTTCAGCCGCAGATCGAAGAACAGCTGCGTGGATGCCAGCACCACGCTGCCATAGACGTCGTGCTGCTGCTGGATCCAGGCCAGGTTGCCGCGCCGTACCGGGCCCATGCCGCGATAGCCGTCCATCGTCTCGACTTCGTGCTCTTCCAGCTGCGATTCGAAACCGACGCCGTACAGCGGCTGCAGCGTGCCGTCGGCGGTGGCGATGTTGAAGATGTAGCCGATGAACTGCTCCATCGTGCGCGTGGCGCCCAAGCGATTGAGCGCGCGCACCACGAACGCAGCATCGCGCAGCCAGCAGTAACGGTAATCCCAGTTGCGCGGGGTGTTGGGCGCTTCCGGGATCGAGGTGGTCATCGCCGCGATGATCGCGCCGCTGTCCTCGTACTGGCACAGCTTGAGCGTGATCGCACTGCGGATCACCGCTTCCTGCCAGTCCAGGGGAATCGACAGGTAGCGCACCCATTCGCGCCAGTATTCCTCGGTGCGTTCCTGCGCTTCCTGCACGTAACCGGTGAGCGAGCGGGTCAGCGATTCGTCCACGCCCAGCACCAGGTTGACCGGGTGGCTGAGCACGAACGGCAGGCCATCGCGCACGAAGCGGACCGGCACATCGGTGGTCAGGCGCAGGGTGAACTCGGGCAGCACCCAGCGGATGTGGTTGCTGCCCCAGGTGGTCTCCGGGCTGCGGCCACCCCAGTCGGCCAGCGGGCGTGCGCGCACGATGATGCGCGGGTTGCCGGCCAGCGGGCGGATCTGCCGGATGATGCTGACGGGCCGATAGAAGCGCCCGTTGTTGCGCCAGCGCGGCGCGAAGTCGATGACTTCCACTTCGCCGCCGTGGCTGTCGCGCAACACGGTACGCAGCACGGCGGTATTGGGCAGGTAATGCTGCTCGCTGCTGGCGAAGTCTTCCAGTTCCACCGCGAAGTCGCCGCCTTCGCCCTTGGGCGAGAGCAGCGAACAGAATGCCGGGTCGCCGTCGAAGGCCGGCAGGCAACTCCACACCACACGTGCCTGCCGATCGACCAATGCCCCAAAGCTGCAGTTGCCGATGACGCCCAGATCCAGGTTTGGCTCGGTCATGGAGTGCGAACGATCCTTTTGAAGAGAAGAGGGAAGCGCGCCGTGCTCAGGCCTGGCGCGCGTTGCGTTGCAGCCACGCATGCACGTCGGCGGTACCGTCGACGCGGAAGCGCGCGCTGGTCTGGGCGCGATCGCCGACCAGCACGCTCCAGCCGCCGAGACGATTGGCCGCTTCGAAGCCGAATTCGTCGGTGAGGTCATCGCCGACGAACACCGGCGTGCGGCCGGCGAATGCGCCGTGCTGCATCAGCTGTTCGACCGCCAGGCCCTTGTTGCTGCCTTCGGGCACGAATTCGACCACGTGGTCGCCCGGTTGCAGGCGATAGCCGGAAAGCTGGGCGATTTCCTGCTGCGCGAAGGCGAGCACCTCGGGGCCGGCGAGCGGTTGCGCGCGCCAGTGCAGCGCGACGCTGACGCCCTTGTCTTCGACCAGCACACCAGGGTGCCGGTGCGTGAGTGCGGCGGCGCGTTGGTGCAGGCCATGCAGCCACTCGGAGGTGTCCTGCGGCATTGCCGCGCGCGCAGCGATGTCGCTGCGAAGTTCGTGCCCGTGCAGGCCGGCGGCCGGGAGCAGCAACGGCGCGAACAAGGCGTCGAGCTGCGACAGCGGTCGTCCGCTGACCAGTGCCACTGCGCCATGCAGGCGCTCGCTCAGCTGGCCGATGGCCGCGCGGACCTCGGGCAGGAGCCGCACAGCCTCGGGGCTGTCGGCAAAGTCGATGAGGGTACCGTCCACGTCCAGAAACAATGCACAGGCATCGTCCAGCAATGGCGGCGACGGAAGGGGGGAGTGCACGTCTGCCATCGCGCTAGTGTGCGCAAAGCGATGTGATATTCAGGTTATGCAACAGCGGGGATTGGGGATTCGGGAGTGGGGATTGGCGCCTAGTCGCCCTTGCCAATCCCCCAATCCCGGCGTCAGAAGGTGTAGCGCACCCGCCCATACCAGTACGCGCCATTGCTGCCGATCGGCGAGAGCACGTCGTAGGGCAGGTTGCCGAAGTAGGCGATGTCGTCGATGGAACGGTCCGAATAGTTGTCGAGGATGTTCTGGCCACCGATCGCCAGCGTCCATTGCGTGCCCAGGTGGTACTCGGCTTCCAGGTCCAGCTGCCATTCCGCGCCGTAGGTCTGGCGTGGCACGAAGCCGCCGCCGAAGTCGAACACGCGCGTCGCACTGCCGTAGCGGTTGACGCGGGTCTGCAGGTTCCAGTGCTCGTTGTTCCAGTTGGCGGCCAGCGCGGCGCGTGTGCGCGGCGCCGCATCGGTGAGCGTGTTGCTCTCTTCGATGCCGAACAGCACGTAGTCCGGGTCCAGCGCGAGCAGCTGCGCCGGGGTGCCGATGACGTTCTTCAACTCGGTCTTGGCGTAGCTGTAGGTACCGGTCAGCAGCAGGTCGCCGCCGAAGGCGTACTGGCGCCAGTTGCCGACCAGCTCGGCGCCGCGGGTGCGGGTGTCGGCGGCGTTGAGGAAGTAGCTGGCGCTCTGCACACCGCTGACGCCGAAGTTCTGCTGCACGAAGTCCGTCAGCGCGGTGCCGGTGATGTCTTCGGACAGCGCGATGCGGTCGTCGATGTCTATCTGGAAGAAGTCCAGCGACAGGTCGAAATGATCGCCCAGCTGGCTGGTGAAGCCCAGGCTGTAGTTGAGCGATTTTTCCGGCTTCAGGTCGGTGGCGCCGAGCGCGCGGGCGATCGGGTTGTAGACCGACAGCAGGCGGCCCTGGGTCAGGCGACCGGCCGCGTCATAACCGGTGGACGTGGCTTCGTAGCCGATCTGGCTGAGCGAGGGTGCACGCACGTTGTTGGAGACCGCCCCGCGCAGCGCGAATGCCGGGGCGAACGCATACCGTGCGGCCAGCTTGCCGGTCCATTGGCTGCCGAAATCCTGGTAATGCTCGTAGCGGCCGGCCAGGTCGGTGGAGAACTTGTCGCCGAACTGGCTGGACACGTTGGCATAGGCGCTGGCCACGTTGCGCGACAGGTCGGCCTCGTCCTGCGGGCTCAGGCCGCCGCCGGCCTGCGAGCCGGTGGGGCGATCGGTGAACGGGCCGGCCGCATAGCTGGCCGGGTCGCCGGCATGGGTGCGGTATTGCTCGCGGCGGAACTCGGCGCCGGTGCCGAAGGTATGGGTGGCGCCGGCCGCATCGAACACCCGGGTCAGATCCAGGTTGGCCACGGTCTGCGCAAAGGCGAAGTCGCCGGTCTTGAAGCGCGTGGTGCTGCCGGGGCCGAGCGAGGCGTTGAGCGAATTGCGCAGTCGGTAGGTGAAGTCGTTGCGGCCGTAGTTGACGCTGGCGTCGTAGTCCCAGTCGCCGAGCTGCCCACGGGCGCCGGCGACGATCTGCAGATCGCGATTCTCGCCTTCGGAAATCGGGCGGTAGCCGTTGGGGTAGATCTCACGCCAGTTGGCGCTGCCATCCGGGTAACGGAAGTAATTGGCGCCTTCGGTGTCGCGCTGGTTGTAGGTGCCGAAGGCGTAGAACTCGCCGTTGGCGCTGAAGGGGACCTTGGTGTTGAGCCAGGCATTCAGGCCCTTGGTGGCGCCATCGCCGAGCACGTAGTTGCGCCGGCCCGCCAGGGCCAGGTTGGCCGGGGTCTGCTCCTCGAACAATGGAATCTGGTCGAAGCCGGCCCGATTGGTCGCTTCGCGATTCTTCAGCTCCAGGCCGACCTTGAAGAAGCCGCCGTCATCGCCGAGCAGCGTGCCGACCTTGGCGCTGGCATAGCTGGTCTGGCCGTCGGTGACGCGGCGATTGATCGGCTCCACATCGGTGTTGTAGGCGCCGAAGCTGGCTTCCAGCTCGCCGCGCTCGGGGTTGTCGTCCAGGATCACGTTGATGACGCCGGCGATGGCGTCAGAGCCGTATTGCGCGCCGGCACCGTCGCGCAGCACTTCGATGCGCTTGATCGCATTGATCGGGATGGAATTGAAATCCACCGGCGTGGTGCCCTTGCCGATCTTGCTGTCGGTATTGACCAGCGCCGAGGTATGCCGGCGCTTGCCGTTGACCAGCACCAGCACCTGGTCGGGCGAGAGGCCGCGCAGCTGCGCGGCGCGGATATGGTCGGCGCCGCCGGAGTTGGACTGGCGCGGGAAGTTGAACGAGGGCAGCAATGCCTGCAGCGCGCTACCGAGCTCGCCATTGACCACGCCGGCCTTGCGGATGTCCTCGGCCGTGAGCACGTCCACCGGGACGGTCGATTCCAGCACGGTGCGGTCGCTGGCGCGGGTGCCGGTGACGATCACGGTGTCCAGCGTGGTGGCGCCGGGGGCGGCCTGCTGGGCCTGTGCATTGGCGCTCAACGCGGCGGCGACGGCCAGGCCGATGGCCGAAAGGGTGGGGCGGGTCATGTCTCTCTCCTGCAACAGCAACTGCGAACGCGCCGCGCGGTCGGCATCCGGCCGGGCAGGGCGCAAAGGGGTTCGGATCGTCCACATTCATCCGGATAGAGAGATATTATCGCGTTGTTCAGGCGCGTGCGAGATGGCACAGTGCGCGCACGCCGGCATCAGCTGATGCCGGCCCTGCATGAGCCTGCCCCCGATCCGTCGTAACCGTACCCGTTGTGGAGAAGTCGATGAAGTTGTTGCCGTCCTGCCTGCTTGCCGCCACGCTGGCGCTGTCCGCCTGCGCCACCACTCCCGGCGGCGCGCCGGGCTCGACCACTGCCAGCCTGCAAGGCGATGCGGCGCGGCCGGCGACGGCGCACGGTTGGGTGCGCAGCGAGCTGTACTTCGGTGTGGGCCAGGAGACCGGCCCGGCCGATCGCCCGCAGACCCGCACCATCGACGACACGCAATGGCGCGCGTTCCTGGACAAGGAAGTGACCCCGCGCTTCCCGGACGGGCTGACCGTGTTCGATGCCTACGGCCAGTGGCTGTTTCGCGGTGCCAAGGAGCCGAACCGGCTGGGCACCAAGGTGCTGGTGATCCTGCACGAGGACACCCCGCAGCGGCGCAACGACATCGAGGCGATCCGCCTGGCCTGGAAGCAGGCCACCGGGCACCAGTCGGTGCTGTGGTCGCGGCAGGCGGTGGAGGTGTCGTTCTGAGTGGTGCCGCTTGGCGCGGCCGCCGTACCTGCGGTGCGACCGCGGCGTGGGCAGCGGCACCGGCGAATGCTGCGCGTGCGGTGCAATGACGCGTTGCACCCGTGTCTTTTCAGCGGGCAGGTTCGTGCTGGGTGAGCTGCCAGACCGGGTGGCCATGCGCCTTGAGGATCTGCGCCGGCTGCGTGTGCGCGCGGCCGGCGTGTGGCTGTCGACGGCGCTAGCCGGCCTGTCGTTCGCGGCGATGGCACGCGACACCAGCGTGCAGGTGACGATCGATGCGCACACGCATGCCACCGCCACGCTGGTCGGCGAACGCCTGCATGTGGTGTTCGCCCCGGGCGGCAAGGAGCAATGGCTCGACGCGAATGTGGACGACGGCGAAGGCGGCGCCGGCGTGGACAGCGACGACTACAACTTCGACGGACACCCGGACCTGGCGGTGTCGGCGATGCTCGGCCAGGTCAACGAGGCGGTGCTGGTGTTCGTGTTCGATCCGGCACAACGCCGGTTTCGTGTGCTGACCCCGCCCACGCGCCCGGCGGTGCAGTGCGAAGGCTTCTTCAACCTGACGCTCGACAAGTCGGACCGCAGCGTGACCAGTTCCTGCCGCAGCGGGCCGATGTGGTACGCCGACGTGTATCGCTACGCGGCCGATGGGCGGCTGTATGTGGCCACGACGCAGCAGCCGATCGCTTCGCCGCAGATCCAGACCTTGCTGGATCCGGGCAGCGACGATGGCATGCCGCTGTCGGTATGGCCGCGCTACGACGCGCGTGGGGTGCGGGTGTCCAGCGCGATCGGTACCACGCTGGACACGCCGATGCCGGTGCAGTTCCACGTGCAGGTGGCGCGTCTGCCGCTGTACGCCACACCTTCGGCGACCAGCGCCAAGCGCTACCTGGTGCAGGGCGATCAGGCCGATGCGCTGGATGTCAGCGCCGACGCCACGCGCGTGCAGGTGCGCTATCGCAGCGCCAACCGTGGCGACATCGTCGGCTGGATCGAGGTTGCTGCGGCGATGAAGTAGGGCCGTTGCTGCCACGCAGCCGCCTGGCATGGAACAGACCGGCGCAATCGCGGCGACACGCTCTGATTCACCGCGGCGCTGTCGCGCGTGATGAGCAGCGGCTACCATCGGCCGATCCCCACGCTTCCTGGCTCCCATGTCGGCCCCTTCCTCGCGTACTGCGGCATCGCCGCGCTGGTTCGTCGCCGGCGACCTCAATGGCTTCTTCGGCCTGGTCGTCGACAATCTCTCCATCCTCGGTTTCATTGCGATGGCACTGGTCGGGATGTTCCAGTTCCCGGCAGAAGTAGTGTTCGGGCGCATGTTTCCCGGCACCGCGTTCGGCGTGCTGGTGGGCAACCTGCTCTACACCTTGATGGCGCGGCGGCTGGCCGCACGCAGCGGGCGCGACGACGTCACCGCGATGCCGCTGGGCCTGGATGCGCCGACCAGCATCGGCATGGCGCTGTTGGTGCTGGGCCCGGCGTTCGTCGGCTTCAAGGCGCAGGGGCTGGACCCGCAGGCGGCCGCCATCGCCACCTGGAAACTCGGCATGGCTTCGCTGGTGGTGATGGGCCTGCTCAAGCTGGTGCTGTCGTTCGTCGGCGAGGCGGTCACGCGCGCGCTGCCGCGTGCGGCCTTGCTCGGTTCGATCGCCGGCATCGCGCTGGTGCTGATGGGCCTGTTGCCGCTGCTGGAAACCCTGCGCTCGCCGGTGGCCGGCTTCGTCACCCTGGGCCTGTTGCTGTACGTGCTGCTGGCCAAGGGGCGGCTGCCGACCACGTTGCCCGGCGTGCTGGTGGCGTTCGTGATCGGCACTGCGTTGTATTACGGCCTGGGCCTGGCCGGCCTGGGGGCGCCGGGCTTTGCCGTGCCTGCGTTCACGCCGCCGACGATCGTGTTGCCGCTGCCGAACCTGGGCTTCATCGACGGCCTGCCGGCCACGGTGGCATACCTGCCGTTGCTGCTGCCATTCGGCTTGTTGATGGTGGTGGGCGGCATCAATGTCAGCGAGAGCGCACGCGCGGCGGGCGATGACTACCGCACCCGCGACATCCTGCTGGTGGAAGCCTTGGCGACGCTGGTCGCCGGCGTCTGCGGCGGGGTGGCGCAGACCACGCCGTACATCGGCCAGCCGGCCTACAAGCACATGGGCGCGCGCTCCGGTTACACGCTGCTGACCGGCCTGTTCGTCGGCATCGGCGGCATGCTCGGCGTGATCTCCGGGTTGGTGCAGTGGCTGCCGCTGGCGGTGCTGGCACCGATCATCGTGTACGTGTCGATCGACATCACCACGCAGGCGTTCCAGGCCACGCCCAGGCAACATGCCGGCGCGATGGTGCTGGGCTTTCTGCCGTCGGTGGCGTACCTGCTGACCATCAAGGCGCCGGGCTGGATCCCGCCGGAGCAGCTGGTCGCACTCACCACCAAGCTCGATGGGCACGGCCTGCCGGAGCTGGCGGTGATCTTCGCGCTGGGTAACGGCTTCATCATCACCGCAATGCTGTGGATCGCCACGGTGGTGGCGATGATCGATGGCCGGCTGCGTCGCGGCGCGGTCTTCCTGCTGGTGGCCGCCGGGCTGACGCTGTTCGGCCTGATCCATTCGGTGGACCCGCGCGGCGGCATCTATCTGCCATGGTCGCTGCAAGGCCTGGCGCGCGCGATCAGCTGGCAGTTCGTCGGTGCCTATGTCGCGCTGGCGGTGACCCTGCTGCTGCTCTCGTTGTTGCCTGCACGCAAGGACACGGTGCAATGATGTCCCGCTCAGGTGTATTGCGCGTGCTCATCGGTGGCGCCCTGTTGCTTGGCACCGGCGGCGCCTGGGCGACGTCGTTCGATTGCAAGCAGGCAGGTACCGCGGTCGAAAAACGGCTGTGCGCGGTGCCGGCGCTGGGCACGCTGGACGATCAGCTGGACGCGTCCTATCGGGCGCTGGTGGACACCACGCCGCGGCACGCGGTCGCTGGCGTGCGCGATCAGCAGCGCGCCTGGTTGCGCAGCGCAATGCCTGCGCGCAGGACGCCAGGCTGGACGGCTGCCTGCAACGCACATTGAAGGCCAGGGCCGATGCGTTGGCCAAGGCGCTCACTGCGCAGCAGCAGGCACTGGACCGCATCATCGCCGCGATTCCTGCCGCGCCTGCCGACGCCGCGCGCCAGTTGCAGGGCTACGACACGCCGCTGGCCTCGGCGTGGCTGGCCTATCTGCATCAGTTCGTTCCTGCTGCGGGCGTGGATGCGGCGCTGGCGGATGCGCGGTTTGAAAGCGCACGCAAGGCGCTGCGCAAGGTCGACGACTTCGCCGCATCCCTGCTCGACGACGTGGAGGGCGTACCTGCCATGCAGCCGCAGGAACGTATCCTGACGTTGTTGCGGATGTGGATCGAGCGCGACGACCGCGATCAGCGCCCGTACGTGCATTGCTTCATCTTCGCCACAGTGGGGGAGCCAGCATATGAGGCGTTCGGCTCGCTGTATGGCTCCACCCGCGACGGGTTCGCGCCCATCTGCGAGCCGCCGGGCGGCCTGTTTGCATTGGCCAGCTGGAAGCAGCTGGATGCCGGTTTCGACGGGTTGATCCAGGCCCTGGGCAAGGATGCAGGCACCATTCGCTACGCCAGTTACGCGGAGTGGAAAATCATCGCGCTACGCGCGTCGGTGTCGCCGTTGCTGTACCTGACCCCGGCATTGCGCAAGCGCTACGGCGACGATCCGGACAAGGCGATTGCCGCCTGGACCGGGGAAGACAGCGATTGGCCGGCGGCACAGCGCAAGGCCGTGCGCGCGTTGCTGCCGAAGGTACGCGCCGACACTGCCGCATGGCTGGTGCGCGAGAAGCGCCTGCCTGCGAAACAGGCCGAGCAGGCGGCCGCCGCGATCGTGGCGGCCTGGGTGAATGCGCGGCTGGATTTCGCAGGTTGAGAGCGGTGGCAAGCCTGCTCGCGGATTTCAGGCGGGCGGTGGCGTCGCTTGATGCGGCAACGCCGGTCGTCCTGGGCCTAGACCAGGCGATGTGAATGAGCCAGAGCCAAAGCTAACGCCAAAGCCAAAGCCAAAGCCAAAGCCGAAGCCGAAGCCGAAGCCAAAGCCGAAGCCGAAGCCGAAGCCAAAGCCGAAGCCGAAGCCAAAGCCGAAGCCGAAGCCGAAGCCGAAGCCAAAGCCAAAGCCAAAGCATGCGATCTGCGGCTTTGCTGCGGGCCCTTGCCCGCCCACCATCGCGGGACACGCCGCAAGTACGTCCATGTAGGCTCCGGCGCGGCATCCATGCCGCTCAGGGTCCCGCGACGGTGAGCGGGCAAGGACCAGTTGAGATGGTCGGTACGCAAAGTAAGAGCAGTGCTGGGTGCGCCTTGTTCAATCGTGAAGCATCGGCTCCACGTCTGATGCGCACCGTACGACAGACGGCTTTTCAGATGAGCGCCGACCAACTGTCTGGTGCGGTGTCCTTGCCGGTTGCGGGACCGTGTGGCGGCATGGATGCCGCCACCGAGCCCCCAGGGATGGGTTCACGGCGTGTCCCGCAAGCGGTGAGGGCACCGCGCCCTCGATTCACTGAGCTTTTGATTCAAGCATCCGATCGCGGCTGAACAACCACGCTGTTCCCGGTCTCGACTGCTTTCTGGGTTGGGTGGTTGGGCTTGGAAAGTGCGGATGGATCAGCGGCAGAGCGGCCGATCTGGCGCTTGGTTGCAGGGCCCTTGCCCGCCCACCATCGCGGGACACGCCGCAAGTACGTCCATGTAGGCTCCGGCGCGGCATCCATGCCGCTCAGGGTCCCGCGACGGTGAGCGGGCAAGGACCAGTCGAGATGGTCGGTACGCAAAGTAAGAGCAGGTGCTGGGTGCGCCTTGTTCAATCGTGAAGCATCGGCTCCACGTCTGATGCACACCGCACGAGAGACAGCTTTCAGATGAGCGCCGACCAACTGTCTGGTGCGGTGTCCTTGCCGGTTGCGGGACCGTGTGGCGGCATGGATGCCGCCACCGAGCCCCCAGGGACGGGTTCACGGCGTGTCCCGCAAGCGGTGAGGGCACCGCGCCTTCGATTCACTGAGCTTTTGATTCAAGCATCCGATCGCGGCTGAACAACCACGCTGTTCCCGGTCTCGACTGCTTTCTGGGTTGTGTGGCTGGGCTTGGAAAGTGCGGATGGATCAGCGGCAGAGCGGTCGATCTGGCGCTTGGTTGCAGGGCCCTTGCCCGCCCACCATCGCGGGACACGCCGCAAGTACGTCCTTGTAGGCTCCGGCGCGGCATCCATGCCGCTCAGGGTCCCGCGACGGTGAGCGAGCAAGGACCAGTCGAGAGGGTCGGTGTGCATGGAAGAGCAGTGCTGGAGGCTTCTTGTTCGATCATGAAGCGTCGGCTCCACGTCCGATGCGCGCCGCACGACAGACGGCTTTTCAGATGAGTACCGACCAACTGTCTGGTGCGGTGTCCTTGCCGGTTGCGGGACCGTGTGGCGGCATGGATGCCGCCACCGAGCCCCCACCGCCAGGGACGGATTCATGGCGTATCCCGCAAGCGGTGAGGGCGCCGCGCTCTCGATTCAGTGCTTGATTGCAGCATCGCTGCACATCGATGGAACCACCGCGATCTGGCATGGTCACACCCTGGATGGTGTCGATGTAAGGAGTTCCATGATGCAATCCAAGTCTTCGCGTTGGCCGTGGCTGCTGGCAGTGCCGGTGGTGGCCGGCGCTGCCTGGTGGCTGTTCAGCGGGTCACCCACTGCGCCGGGCGCCTTGCCAGCGCCGATCAGCCAGACCGCCAGCGCCGTGGCAGCGGCGGTGACCCCGTCGCCGCCGGCGCCGGCGGGGCCGCGCCATCCGGTGCAGCAGCCCTCGGCCGATGCCGCCGACGCGGCGATCCCTGCGCTGGGTCAAAGCGATGCGGCAGCGTGGGAGGCCTTGCTGGCGTTGGTGCAGGACGACGGTGCATTGTCGATCGTGTTGCGCAAGCACTTGATCGAACGGGTTGTGGTGATGATCGACAATCTCACCCAGCCCAGCATCAGCCGTCGCGCCTCGGTGCTGCAACCGGTGGCAGGTGAATTTGCGGTGTCCGATGCCGCCGGAAGTGTAGTGGTCGACCAGGCCAATGCGGCGCGTTATGCGCCGTACGTTGCGGCTTTCACCCAGGTGGATGCGCAGGCGCTGGTGCGCAGTTATGTACGTTTCTATCCGTTGTTGCAGCAGGCGTATGCCGACCTGGGCGCGCCGGACCGTTACTTCAACGATCGCGTGATCGACGTGATCGATCGTTTGCTGCGCACGCCCGACCCGGCACAGCCGATCAGGGTGCAACGCGACGAGCGTGGCCGTTATCGGTTTGTCGATCCGGCGTTGGAGTCGCTGTCGGTCGGTCAAAAGGCGCTGCTGCGGCTGGGGCCGGCGCAGGCGGCTGCCGTGAAGGCGCAGTTGCAGCGGATCCGCACGGCGTTGCTGCAGGGTCGTTGAAGCGGCGTGTGGTGGCGCGAGGATAAGGCCGCCCGGTGCGGCCTTGCATGCATGGTTGCAGCTTCGCGCGGCATTCCGGCATGAAGCAACGCAGATGGGCGGCACGCGCTACGCCACGTGCCGCCACTGCTTACGCCGCATCCAGTTCCGGATAGTGGCGGAAGATGCCGTTGGTATTGAACGCCACGCGTCGTTCGGATGCGAGATAGGCCTCGATGCGCGGGCGCTCGGCCACGCGTTGCTGCAAGGCCTTCAGGCCGGGAAGATCGGCCGATAGTGTCTTCATGCGCTTGGGGAACATGTACTCCAATCCGCTGACCAACTGGAACAGCGACAGGTCCACGTACGAGTGCGTGCCCAGCACATGGGTGCCGCCGGCCTGTTGCAGCACCTGCTCGAAATAGCCCAGGAACTTGGGCAGGCGGTTGTCGCGCAGGTCCTTGGCGCGCTTGGCCGCCTCGGCTTTCTGATCTTCGTAGTACAGGCCGGTGGCGATCGGATGATGGCTGTCGTGCACCTCGGCCACCAGGTCGGCGATGGTCAGCTGCAACTGCAATGCCTGGATGCGCTGCGCGTCAGAGTCGGGTACCAGCTGCAGTTGTGGCCCGATGACATGCAGGATGGCCGCGACCTGCGCAACCACCGTATCGCCAGCCTTGAGGAAGGGCGGCGCAAACGGCTGCGCGCCGGCCTGGTTGCCTTCCAGAAAGGCATTCATCACCTCATCGCCTTCCACGCGCGCCACGTCGGTGTAGTCGGCACCGGCATCTTCCAGTGCAAGGCGGACGAATTCGCCGCGGCCTTGCAGGCCGGTCCAGTAGTAGAGCTGGTAGTGCATGTGCTGCTCCGCGATTGACAGCGCTACACCATAGAAACCGCGCGGCTAGGCGGGCGTGATCGAGGCGTCAGCGGGCTGTGACTCGGTGCCGCCGTGCGGTTGTGCCAGCAGCCAGGCCAGCTTGCGCGCGCGCGGCTGTTGCTTGAGCTGCCACTCCGCGCGCGAGGCGGCGGCGCGGTCCGCATATGGATGGCTGGCAAGCAGTTCCAGCGGCGGATGTGCACGTGTATAGCGCGCGCCGGTGCCACGCAGGTGTGCCTGAAAGCGCCGCTCCAGATCATTGGTGATGCCGGCGTAATAACTGCCGTTGCGGCACAGCAGCAGGTAGAGGTGCCAGGGCTTGGGTGCATCCATGTGCCCATTATCGCCATTGGCCGGGTGTCGTGCAGCGAGGGTCTTGGCGCGCGCCGGGCATGGATGACCGGCACGCTGCGACGCGTGAGTGAATAACCATCTGAACATTGGTTATTTGACGCTTGAGCCAGCTGCAAACAGCATGCGCTACTGCGTTGCAGCGCCGTTTTGGCTTGCGCTGCGCAAGGGTCGCCGTGCATGCACAACGCTCGCCGACTCGCAGTTCCCCACGCTGCTGCAAGACAGCCGACGCCACGAAAGGACGTACATGCCCGCGCGACACCGGACCCCTGCAAGGATCCTCGCTGCTTCGAGATGGTTGGCCAGGCCGCAGGTGTTGGCGTGGAGTCTGGCGTGGGTAGTTACGCCGGTGCTGGCCAATGAGGTGGGCGAGGCTGCCGCGACGCCGGAGCGCGCCGCGCAGACACTGGGTGCGGTCACCGTGACCGCCACGCGCCGCGAAACCACCCTGCAGCAGGTGCCGGTGGCGGTATCGGTGGTCCAGGGCGAGACGCTTGAGCGCGAAAACCGCAACAGCGTGGCCGACCTGCCGGCCCTGGTGCCCAGCCTGACCTTCCGCACGGGCGCCTCCAACAAGGACACCTCGTTGTTCCTGCGTGGCGTGGGCACCATTTCCACCTCGCCGGGCGTCGAGCCCAGCGTGGCCACGGTGATCGACGGGGTGGTGCTGGGGCGTCCGGGCCAGGCCACGCTGGACCTGCTCGATGTCGAGCGCATCGAAGTCCTGCGCGGGCCACAGGGCACCTTGTTCGGCAAGAACGCCTCGGCCGGCGTGCTCAATATCGTCAGCAAGCCGGCGCCGGAACTGTTCGGCGGCTATGTCGATTATTCGCACTTCGGTGGCGGCGACGAAGACCGCGTGCGTGCCAGTGTTGGCGGCACGCTGGTGCCGGAGCTGCTCAAGGCCAGCGTGTCGACGTTGTGGGCCGAGTACGGCGGCAATGTGCGCAACGCGGCCGACGGCCAGACCGTCAACGGCTACCGACGCTCCGGCGCGCGGTTGCGGCTGGACCTGACCCCGAACCCCGGCTTGAACGCGACGCTGCTCGCCGATTACCTGCAATCGCACAGCGATGCGCCCAGCGGGGTGGTGGTTGCCAGCACGCGTGCGGACTTCGCCGCGGCGCTGGCACCGGTTGTCGCCAGCGCCGACAACCGGCAGATCAACAGCGATTACCGCACGCAGCTGGACGACATCAACAAGGGCGCCTCGCTGCAGCTGGACCAGCAGCTCGGCGATGCGCTGCTGACCTCGATCAGCGCGTGGCGGCAGTGGGACAACACCCAGTTCCAGGACGGCGATCGCACCGCGCAACGCAGCGCGGCGTTTCCGTCCTCGCACGACCGTGGTGACCTGGGCTACACGCAGTATTCGCAGGAAGTGCGCATCCAGACCCCGCGCGATCGTGCGGTGGAGGCGGTCGCCGGGCTGTATTACCTGCATGCGCGCAACGACGAAACCTACCGCCGCACGGTGACGACGCCCACCGCCAGCAACGTGGGCGTGGCCGATTACGCCACCCGCGCGGAAACCTATGCCGCCTTCGGCGAGGCCACCTGGCATTGGCGCCCGGATCTGCGTGCGCTATTGGGCGCGCGCTTCACCCGCGACACGCTCGACTACCGGCATCAGCGCGTGTCCAGCTCGGCAACCGCAGTCACCGGCATCCAGCCGTCCACCGCAAGCAGCGGCAGCACCGCGGAAAACGGCGTGTCCGGCCGCATCGGCCTGCAATACGATGTCGATGCGCAGACCACCGGTTACCTCACCTATTCGCGCGGCTACAAGGGCCCGGCCTACAACGTGTTCTTCAACATGCAGCCGCGCGATACGTCGGCGCTGAAGCCGGAGACCTCCAACGCGTGGGAACTGGGCCTGAAGGCGCGTGCACTGGACGATCGCCTCAGTGCGAACGTGGCGCTGTTCCATACCGAGTACGCCAACTACCAGGCCAACTTCTTCGACACCGTGGCCGGGCAGGTGGTGACGCGCCTGATCAACGCCGGGCAGGTGCGCACGCAGGGCCTGGAGCTGGACCTGGAGTATCGGCCCACCGAGCGGCTCAGCCTGGCCGGCTCGCTGGCCTACACGCAGGCGCGCATCCAGCGGTTTGCCTGCCCTGCCGCCGCGGCGGCCAACTGCAATGTCGACGGCAGGCCGCTGCCGTTTTCGCCGGACTGGAAGGGCAATCTGCGCGCCGGGTATCGGGTGCCGCTGCGCGGCAGCCTGGCGCTGGAATTCAACGGCGACGTGAGCTGGCAGGACAGCGTGCAGTACGACCTCAGCCAGACTCCGCAAACCGTCCAGGGCCCGTATGCGATCTGGAACGCCAGCATCGCGCTGGCCGACGATGCGCATGGCTGGCGGGTGGCGGTGCTCGGCCGCAACCTCGGCGACCGCGCGTATGCGCCGCTATTGGCTAATGCCACCGGCAACGTGTACCGGCTGGTGCCGCGTGACGACCAGCGTTATGTCGGGCTGCAATTGCACAAGGATTTTTGACGATGTTTGTGATGTGTTTCGAGAGTGATCCGAGCCATGCAGGCGCGACGCGCGGTGGACTGCGATGAGCGCCGCACGACAGCTCTCGCTCGGGGCGTTCCTGATGGCCACCGGCCATCACGTGGCCGCGTGGCGGCACCCGCAGGCCAGTGCCGATCCGCTGGTGTTCGATCATTACCGTGAGATGGTGCGCATCGCCGAGGCCGCCAGGTTCGATGCGGTGTTCGTCGCCGACAGCCTGGCTGCGGCCGGTGGGCCGGTGGCATCGCGGATGGCGCGCTCCAGCCTGTTCGAGCCGCTCACGCTGCTCAGTGCGCTGGCGGTGGTGAGCGAGCGCATCGGCCTGATTGCCACCATGACCACCAGCTACAACGAGCCGTACCACGTGGCGCGCAAGTTCGCCTCGCTGGACCATCTGTCCGGCGGGCGTGCCGGCTGGAATATGGTCACTTCCGATGCCGCCGACGAAGCATTGAACTTCAACCGCGACGCGCATTACGTGCATGCCGAGCGCTATGCGCGGGCGCGCGAATTCCAGCAGGTGGTCGCGGGGCTGTGGGACAGCTGGGACGACGATGCCTTCATCGCAGATACCGCCGCCGGCGTGCACTACGATCCGGCGCGGTTGCATGTGCTGGACCATCGCGGCGCGCACTTCCAGGTCCGCGGCCCGCTCAACATCGCGCGTGCGCCGCAGGGGCATCCGGTGCTGGTGCAGGCCGGCTCGTCCGAGCCCGGGCGCGCGCTGGCGGCGGAAACGGCCGAGGTGGTGTTCACCGCGCAATCGTCGCTGGCCAAGGCGCAGGCGTTCTATGCCGACATCAAGGGGCGGCTGGAACAGTTCGGGCGTTCGCGCGATGCGTTGAAGGTGATGCCGGGTGTGTTCATCGTGGTCGGGCAGAGCCAGGCCGAGGCGCAGGAAAAGTTCGAGCAGTTCCAGGCGCTGGTGGAGCCGGAGGTCGGCATCGCGCTGCTGTCGCGCATGCTGGGCAATTTCGACCTGTCCGGCTATCCGCCCGATGGCCCGTTGCCGGAGTTGCCGCTCACCGAAACCGGGCAACGCAGTCGCCAGCAGTTGTTCACCGAGCTGGCCGGACAGGAGCAACTGAGCATTGCCCAGCTCGGCCGGCGCATCGCAGGCGGGCGCGGGCATTACAGCCTGATCGGCACGCCCACGCAGATTGCCGACGAGCTGCAGGCCTGGTTCGAGCAGGGCGCCGCCGACGGCTTCAACGTGCTGGTACCCCATCTGCCCGGCGGCCTGGCCGATGTGGCCACGCACGTGGTGCCCGAGCTGCAGCGGCGTGGACTGTTCCGGCGTGAATATGCCGGGCGCACCTTGCGCGATCATCTGGGGCTGGCACGTCCCGTCAATCGCTTCAGCGCACGCTGACTCACCGGATACCCTGATGACCTATCTCGCACATCCCGATCGTTACGACCGTATCGCCTACCGCCGTGTCGGCCGCAGCGGCCTCGTCCTGCCGGCGCTGTCGCTGGGCCTGTGGCACAACTTCGGCGACAGCACGCCGATCGACACGCAGCGCGCATTGCTGCGTACCGCCTTCGACCTGGGCGTCACCCATTTCGATCTGGCCAACAACTACGGCCCGCCGTATGGCAGCGCGGAAATCAACTTTGGCCGCCTGCTGCGTGAAGACTTCAGGCCGTATCGCGATGAATTGATCCTCTCCACCAAGGCCGGCTGGGACATGTGGCCGGGCCCGTACGGGCAGGGCGGCAGTTCGCGCAAGTACCTGCTGTCCAGCCTGGACCAGAGCCTGCAACGCCTGGGCGTGGACTACGTGGACATCTTCTACTCGCACCGCTTCGATGCGGACACGCCGCTGGAAGAGACCGCCGGTGCACTGGCCAGCGCGGTGCAGCAGGGCAAGGCGCTGTATGTGGGCGTGTCGTCGTATTCGGCGGCGCGCACGCGTGAAATCGCCGCGTTGTTGCGCGCGTGGAAGGTGCCGTTGCTGATCCATCAGCCGGCCTACAACCTGTTCAATCGCTGGGCCGAGCACGAATTGTTCGACGCAACCGAGGAGGTCGGCGCCGGGGTCATCGCCTTCACGCCACTGGCGCAGGGACTGTTGACCGGCAAGTACCTCAATGGCGTGCCCGGCGATGCGCGGGTGAACCGGCCTGGTGGCGACTCGCTGCGGCCGGAACATCTGTCCGAGGACAACCTGCAACGCGCACGCGGGCTGGAGGCGATCGCGCAGCGGCGTGGACAGAGCCTGGCGCAGCTGGCCTTGGCCTGGGTGCTGCGCGACCAGCGGGTGAGCTCGGCATTGCTGGGCGCCAGCCGCCCGGAGCAGTTGATTGAAAACGTCGCGGCCTTGCAGACGACCGAGTTCAGTGCGGACGAGCTGGCCGAGATCGATCGCTTTGCGGTCGAGGGGGGCGTGAACCTCTGGGAAAAACCGTCCACCGATTGGCAATGAGGAACACGCCGATGCGCTACCGTTTTTTGTTCGCTGCGTTGCTGTTGTGCGGCATCGCGTGGCTGCAACCCGCAACGGCCGCCGAGCCGGCGCAGCTGCGTATCGGCTATCAGAAAGCGGTGTCCAGCCTGGTGCTGGCCAAGCAGCATCGGTTGCTGGAGCAGCGCTTTCCGCGCACCAAAATCAGCTGGGTGGAGTTTCCGGCCGGCCCGCAGCTGCTGGAAGCCTTGAACGTGGGCAGCATCGACCTGGGCGGTGCGGGTGACATTCCGCCGCTGTTCGCGCAGGCCGCCGGTGCCGACCTGCTGTACGTGGGCTGGGTGCCGCCCACCCCCAAGGCTGAGACCGTCCTGGTGCCGGCCAGCAGCACCCTGCGGCGGGTGGCCGACCTCAAGGGCAAGCGGGTTGCCTTCCAGAAAGGCTCCAGCGCGCACAACCTGTTGTTGCGTCTGTTGGCCAAGTCCGGCCTGGGCATGCGCGACATCACGCCGTTGTATCTGTCGCCGGCCAATGCACGCGCGGCGTTCGCCGCCGGGCAGGTGGATGCCTGGGCGATCTGGGACCCGTGGTATTCGGCACTGACGCTGGATGGCAGCGCACGCCTGCTCGCCAACGGCGAAGGGCTGGGGCTGACCGGTGGGTTCTTCCTGTCCTCGCGCCGTTACGCCACCGCCTGGGGCCCGTTCGTGCAGCAGGTGATGGTGCAGCTCAACCAGGCCGATGGCTTGCTGGAGCGCGACCGCGCCGGCAGCATCAAGGTGCTGGCGCAGGTCAGCGGGCTGTCGCCTGCGGTGGTCGAGCGCACGCTGACGCATCGTCCGCCGGCCAGCGTGCAACCGCTCAGCGCCGAGGTCATCAAGGCGCAGCAGGCCACTGCCGATCTGTTCTACGCGCAGCGTTTGTTGCCCAAACGCGTGCTGGTGGCGCCGGCGGTATGGCGTGCGCCCGCGGCGGCTGCCGCGCAAACGGCGGGCAAGCCGGCGGGGGGCAAGTGATGCGCGCAAGCCGCAGCACACGCGCAGGTGCGGACGCGTGCCGGACACCGGCAACGGGCAGATGCGCGCCGTCGCGCCGAGGCCCCGCCACGACACCGCGGTTGCGCGATGCGTAGCGGCCTGCAGCGTCTGGGCAATGCGCTGGTGCCCTGGGTGTTGCCGCTGGTTTTGCTGGTGGCCTGGCAGGTCGCGGCCTCCGGCGGCTGGTTGCCGCAGCGCATCCTGCCTGCGCCGGACGCGGTGCTGCGCGCGGCAGTCACCTTGGTGCGCAGTGGCGAGCTGTGGCAACACCTGGCCATCAGCAGCTGGCGGGCGGCCGTGGGCCTGGCCATCGGTGGCAGCATCGGCTTTGCGCTGGGCCTGCTGACCGGCGTGTCGCGGGTGGCCGAGCGCCTGCTCGACAGCAGCCTGCAGATGCTGCGCAACGTGCCGCATCTGGCGCTGATTCCGCTGGTGATCCTGTGGTTCGGCATCGACGAGGGCGCCAAGCTGTTCCTGGTGGCATTGGGCACGTTCTTCCCGATCTACCTCAATACCTACCACGGCATCCGCAGCGTGGACCCGGCCTTGATCGAGATGGCGCGCAACTACGGCTTGCGCGGGCCGCAGCTGTTCGTCGATGTGTTGTTGCCCGGCGCATTGCCGTCGATCCTGGTCGGCTTGCGCTTTGCGTTGGGGCTGATGTGGCTGACCCTGATCGTGGCCGAAACCATTTCCGCCAGTTCCGGTATCGGCTATCTGGCGACCAACGCGCGCGAGTTTCTGCAGACCGACATCGTGGTGGTCGCCATCGTGTTGTATGCACTGCTCGGCAAGCTGGCCGATCTGGCCGCACGCGGACTGGAAGCCTGGTGGCTGGGCTGGCATCCGGCGCAGCAACAGCGTGCGGAGCTGCGCCGATGAGCGCGACCGAGACCGGCCTGCCGCTGCACTTGCGCGGCATCGGCAAGCGCTACGGCGATAGCGCCGTGTTGCGCGGCATCGACCTGGACGTCGCACCTGGCGCATGTGTGGCGGTGGTCGGGCGCAGCGGCTGCGGCAAGAGCACCTTGCTGCGGGTGATCGCCGGGCTGGAGACGGCCGATACCGGCACCGTCGACAGCGGCCATGCCGCGCTGGCGGCGCAGCGCGATGCGGTGCGGCTGATGTTCCAGGACGCACGGCTGCTGCCGTGGAAGCGCGTGATCGACAACGTGGCGCTGGGCCTGGGGCGTGCCGGGCGTGCGCAGGCACAGGTGGCGCTGGACGCGGTGGGGCTGGGCACGCGTGGCGGCGACTGGCCGGCGACGCTGTCCGGCGGCCAGCGCCAGCGCGTGGCCCTGGCGCGTGCGCTGGTGCATCGGCCGCGGCTGTTGCTGCTGGACGAACCGCTGGGCGCGCTGGATGCGTTGACGCGCATCGAGATGCAGCAGCTGATCGTGCAGTTGTGGCGGCAGCATGGCTTCACCCTGGTGCTGGTGACCCACGACGTGGCCGAGGCCAGTGCGCTGGCCGATCGCATCGTGCTGATCGAACACGGCCAGGTCGGCCTGGATCTGCCGGTGCCGGTCCCGCATCCGCGTGCACCCGGCGCGCCGGCCCTGGCGGCAATCCAGGCGCAGGTGCTGGCGCGCCTGCTGCGGACGCCGGACGTGGTGGCGCCAGCGGGCGCGGAGACTCCTGCTGTGGAGCAGGGGGGTGCCATGCCTGCACCTTTGTCTCTCCGGCGGATCATCTGACGGTTTGCCGGTGGGCCTGGGTCGCTCAGGCCACTGTGCGAGCCCATACCGCGCATCTCATGCAACGGATAGGAGCCGGTCCTGGTGCCCCGCATCGGCGCCTGCGCAGCCGCCACACCTTGAAACCCCGCACAGCAGCCGCATCTGCACGGTATTGTCGGCGTTGCCGGCCACCAGTTCAGAGGATTCTCCCCATGCGGATGGACAAGCTCACCTCGCGGTTCCAGCAGGCGCTGGCCGACGCGCAGTCGCTGGCCGTGGGCCGCGACCACAACATCATCGAGCCGGTGCACGTGCTGGCCGCCCTGCTCGACCAGAGCGGCGGCAGCACGCGCCCGCTGCTGTCGCAGGCCGGCGTCAACGTGCCGCTGCTGCGCGAGCGGCTGGGCGAGGCGCTGGACACGCTGCCCAAGGTCTCCGGGCAGGAAGGCAACCTGTCGATCGGCAACGATCTCAACCGCCTGCTCAACCAGACCGACAAGCTGTCCCAGCAACATGGCGATGCGTTCATCGCCAGCGAGTGGTTCGTGCTGGCCGCCGCCGACGATGCCAGCCCGCTGGGCGTGGCGCTGCGCGCGGCCGGCGGCGACAAGAAGAAGATCGAAGCGGCCATCGACAAGCTGCGCGGCGGCGAGACCGTGCAGTCGGAAAACGCCGAGGAACAACGCCAGGCGCTGGAAAAATACACCATCGACCTGACCGCGCGTGCCGAGAGTGGCAAGCTCGATCCGGTGATCGGCCGCGACGAAGAGATCCGCCGCACCATCCAGGTGTTGCAGCGGCGCACCAAGAACAACCCGGTGCTGATCGGCGAACCGGGCGTGGGCAAGACCGCCATTGTCGAGGGCCTGGCCCAGCGCATCATCAACGGCGAAGTGCCCGAAGGCCTGCGCGGAAAGCGCGTGCTGTCGCTGGACATGGGCGCGCTGATCGCCGGCGCCAAGTTCCGCGGCGAGTTCGAAGAACGCCTGAAGGCGGTGCTCAGCGATCTGTCCAAGAACGAGGGCCAGATCATCCTGTTCATCGACGAGCTGCACACCATGGTCGGCGCCGGCAAGGCCGATGGCGCGATGGACGCCGGCAACATGCTCAAGCCGGCGCTGGCGCGTGGCGAGCTGCACTGCATTGGCGCCACCACGCTGGACGAATACCGCAAGTACATCGAGAAGGACGCCGCGCTGGAGCGGCGCTTCCAGAAGGTGTTCGTGGGCGAGCCGACGGTGGAGGACACCATCGCGATCCTGCGCGGGCTGAAGGAGCGCTACGCGGTGCATCACGGCGTGGAAATCACCGACCCGGCGATCGTTGCCGCCGCCACCCTGTCCAACCGCTACATCACCGACCGCCAGCTGCCGGACAAGGCCATCGATTTGATGGACGAGGCAGCCTCGCGTATCCGCATGGAGATCGACTCCAAGCCGGAGGAACTGGATCGCCTGGAGCGCCGCCTGATCCAGCTCAAGATCCAGCGCGAGATGCTGAAGAAGGAAAAGGACGACGCCTCGCGTCAGCGCCTGGCCGATCTGGAAACCGACATCGACAAGCTCGAGCGCGAGTTCTACGACCTCAACGAGTTGTGGAAGTCGGAAAAGGCCGCGTTGCAGGGCACCACCAAGGTCAAGGAGCAGATCGAGCACGCCAAGCTGGAACTGGAAGCGGCGCAACGGCGCCAGGACTACGCCAAGATGAGCGAGATCCAGTACGGCGTGCTGCCGCAGCTGGAAAAGCAGATGGCGCTGGCCAACGAGGTCGAACACCACGACTTCAAGCTGGTGCAGGACCGCGTCACCGCCGAGGAAATCGCCGAGGTGGTGTCGCGCTGGACCGGGATCCCGGTCAACAAGATGCTTGAAGGCGAGCGCGACAAACTGCTGCGCATGGAAGAGGAACTGCACCAGCGCGTGGTCGGGCAGAACGAGGCGATCAAGGTCGTCTCCGACGCGGTGCGGCGTTCGCGCGCCGGCCTGTCCGATCCCAATCGTCCGAGCGGCTCGTTCCTGTTCCTCGGCCCGACCGGCGTGGGCAAGACCGAGTTGTGCAAGGCCCTGGCGGACTTCCTGTTCGACAGCACCGAGGCAATGATCCGCATCGACATGAGCGAGTTCATGGAGAAGCATTCGGTGTCGCGCCTGATCGGTGCGCCCCCGGGCTATGTGGGCTACGAGGAAGGCGGCTACCTCACCGAGGCGGTGCGTCGGCGTCCGTATTCGCTGATCCTGCTGGACGAGGTGGAAAAGGCGCATGCCGATGTCTTCAACATCCTGCTGCAGGTGCTCGACGACGGCCGCCTCACCGATGGCCAGGGCCGCACGGTGGACTTCCGCAACACCGTCATCGTGATGACCTCCAACCTGGGCTCGCACCAGATCCAGGAGCTGTCCGGCGACGGCAGCGCCGAGGCCTACACGCAGATGAAGGCGGCGGTGATGGGTGTGGTGCAGGCGCATTTCCGCCCGGAGTTCATCAACCGGCTGGACGACATCGTGGTGTTCCATCCGCTGGACAAGGCGCAGATCAAGTCGATCGCGCGCATCCAGTTGCATGGGCTGGAAAAACGCCTGTCCGAGCGCGGCCTCAAGCTGGACCTGGACGATGCGGCGCTGGAATTGCTGGGCAATGTCGGTTTCGATCCGGTGTACGGCGCGCGCCCGCTCAAGCGCGCGATCCAGTCGCAGGTGGAGAACCCGCTGGCACAGCAAATCCTCTCCGGCCAGTACCTCGGTGGCGACACCGTGCGCGTGCGTGCCGAGGGTGGGCGCCTGGTGTTCACCAAGGGTTGATCGGTGGGTGGGTCGTCCTGCAGGATGCGGGGGGACACCCATCGGCGTCATGCGGTGGGTTCGGAGCGCGACGACACTGCCGCGCTCCACCTCCATCGAACGACTCATCTGGCAAGGAACTTCAGATGCGCCTTGTGTATGTTCCGATCTACATCAGTGCTGCCATGGGGTCGGCCGGTACCGTGCACGCGGGCGAAGCACCGGATATCTCCGCCGCGCTCAAGGCCTATGACGCTAGGGACTATGCGCGCTGTGCCGAAGTGATGGACGCAGTGCAGCGTGCCGTCAGCGAACTTCCGGACAATGGCGAACTCCTGCGTGCGGAATGCCTGGCCGTCGCAGGGAAGACCGACGAAGCCCTGCATTATCTCGATGTCCAAATTCCGCGCGGGCGGATCTCCCTCGATGATCTACGTAGCAAGGACCGGCCTGGCCTGAATCGGCTGCGGAAGACTGACGGGTGGCCCGCTCTGCTGGCGAGCGCCGAGCGTGTCAGTGCGCAGCAGCAGGCCACACTGAATCCGCAATTGCGGCAGGAACTGCTTGCGCGCGTAGAGAAGGATCAGCATGCGCAAAATGCAGCAATCACCGCTGGAGGCAAGCCAGCCGACTGGGCATCGATCGTGCCGGTGATGCGCGAAAACACCGAATGGCTCAAGCAGGTCGTCGCGACGCAGGGATGGCCAGGACGGCGCCTGGTGGGCGAAGACGGCGCAAATGCAGCATGGACCTTGATACAGCATTCCGACGCTGATCCAGCGTTTCAGGCGCAGGCTCTGGCCCTGATGGAAGCGGCGCTTGCCAGGCACGATGTGGCGCCCGACGATGTTGCGCTGCTCACCGATCGTGTCCTGCGTGCGCAAGGGAAGCCTCAGCGCTACGGCACCCAATTCGTGACCGATCCCGATGGCAGTAAGTCGTTGGCGCCTACCGAGGACCTGGCAGGTCTGGATGCGCGGCGTCGCCGCATGGGGTTACCTCCAATGGACCAGTACAAGCGGATGTTGGAAGACGTCTACCATCGGCCGGTGCACTGATTGTTGGTGGTGAGAGCGGCGTCGCCTGCGTGCGCGGCATGCAGGCGGGTTTGCTGAAGGACCTGACCGCTGGCGATGTCGTCATAGCCGGCTGTCATGAGGTGCGGGTCGGCGGCCGGGTATCGTCGGGCTCCTTGTCCAGCAGCGAGCCGCGCCATGACCGATCCGCAGTGGAAGCCTGAAACCATCGCCGTGCACGGCGGCTATCAGCCAGATCCCACCACGCGGGCGGTGGCGGTGCCGATCTACCAGACCGTCGCCTACGCATTCGACGATACCCAGCATGGCGCGGACCTGTTCGACCTCAAGGTGCAGGGCAATATCTACAGCCGCATCATGAATCCGACCAACGACGTGCTGGAGCAGCGCGTGGCTGCGCTGGAAGGCGGCATTGGCGCGTTGGCGCTGGCGTCGGGGCAGGCTGCGGTGACCTATGCGATCCAGACCATTGCCGAGGCCGGCGACAACATCGTCTCCTCCAGTGCGTTGTATGGCGGCACCTACAATCTGTTCGCGCATACCTTGCCGCAGTTCGGCATCGGCACGCGCTTTGCCGACTATCGCGATCCGCAGGCGTTTGCCGGGCTGATCGACGAACGCACCAAGGCGGTGTTCGTCGAGTCGATCGGCAACCCGCGCGGCAACATCACCGATATCGAGGCGGTGGCGGCAGTGGCGCATGCGCACGGCGTGCCGCTGATCGTGGACAACACCGTGGCCACGCCGTCGCTGCTGCGCCCGATCGAGTTCGGTGCCGACATCGTGGTGCATTCGCTGACCAAGTATCTGGGCGGCCATGGCAACAGCATCGGCGGGGCGATCGTGGACAGCGGGCGCTTTCCGTGGGCGGCGCACAAGCAGCGGTTTCCACGCCTCAACGAGCCGGACGTGAGCTATCACGGCGTGGTGTACACCGAAGCGCTGGGCGATGCCGCCTACATCGGCCGTGCGCGCGTGGTGCCGCTGCGCAATACCGGCGCGGCGTTGTCGCCGTTCAATGCGTTCCTGATCCTGCAAGGCATCGAAACGCTGCCGCTACGGATGGAGCGCATCAATGCCAACACGCTGGCAATAGCGACGTATCTGCAGCAGCACGCGCGGGTTGCCTGGGTCAATTACGCCGCGCTGCCGGATCATCCGGAGCATGCGTTGGCGCAGAAGTATCTGGGCGGGCATGGCTCGGGCGTGCTGACCTTCGGCCTGCCCGGTGGGCGCGCGGCAGGCGCGCGTTTTCTGGATGCGCTGCAGTTGTTCACGCGGCTGGTGAACATCGGCGATGCGAAGTCGCTGGCCACGCATCCGGCATCGACCACGCACCGTCAGCTTGGCCCGGCCGAGCTGGAACATGCCGGCGTCAGTGAAGACACCGTGCGGCTGTCGATCGGGATCGAGCACGTCGACGATCTGCTGGCCGATCTGGAGCAGGCGCTGCAGGGAGCATGAGGTTGTACGCCCGCCTTTATGTGCAGGAATGCAGAGCCTCGCTCTCTTCGGGGCACCAAGGCACGGGCTGCTTGCCAGCTTCACCTGCGCCTTGGTGCGCCCGCGCTGCTGGCGCGGGCCGGGGCGCGGAGTGGGAGTGGGAGTGGGTACGGCGATGCACGATGCCTGTGGGTACTGGCTTCAGTAGGGGCGTCAGCGCGGCCGGGGACTGGCTCCTCGGCTCGCTCAGACATCCTGTCTGACTCGCCGCCGCGGCACATCCGTGTGCCGCTCTCCGCCAATCCCTGGCCGCGCTGCCGCCTCGGCACGTCTCTTCCATGCCCTGGAAACCTTGAACAAGCCAGCAACGCGTGATTTGAAGCTCCCGTTACTGTTGGGCACCAATGCACGGGTTGCGCGCCAGCTTCACCTGCGCCTTGGTGCGCCCGCGCTGCCGCCTCGGCACGTTGCTTCCATGCCCTGGGAAATTCCGGCACCCCACCGACGCGTGGCTGGATTTGGGGCGTGCCGACGCGCGGCGCCTGGCCGGTTGCCAGAGCGCGCCGGTGCCCCTGGCCAATCCTGCTACCATGCGCGCCCCTGAGGTGACTGCCGCGGTTGCGGTTGTTTAAACGGGAATCCGGTGCGTAGATCGCCTTGGCGAGCTGCAATGCCGGAGCTGCCCCCGCAACGGTGGGCGAGGTCAGGTGCCGCAACACGCCACTGTGCAGTCGCATGGGAAGGCGCGGCATCGGAGGCGCAGGCTTCCACTCGCGAGCCCGGAGACCGGCCTGAGGGATTGAACCGGCACGCGGTGGGCGTGGCCTTGCTCGTCTGGCGCTGCGCGTTGGACGCCTGGCCCGTTGCTGCCTGCCGCCCCATTGCCCCCGCGCGGGTAGGCGCGGTTCCAGGAGCAGCAGTCGATGTCCGTTTCTTCCGTTTTGCCGCGTCGTGCGGTGCTGGCCGCAGGGCTGTCGCTGTGCGTGGCCCACCTGGCCCACGCCGAGGCTGCCATCGATCTCGACCAGGTCGTGGTCACCGCCTCGCGCACTGCGCAGACCCAGGACCAGACGCTGGCGCCGGTCACGGTGATCGACCGCGCGCAGATCGAGCGTCGCCAGGTCAATTCACTGCAGGACCTGCTGCGTGGCGAGGCCGGCGTGGCGCTGGCCAACAACGGCGGCCCGGGCAAGCCGACCTCGCTGTTCCTGCGCGGCACCGAATCCGACCAGGTGGTGGTGTTGATCGATGGCGTGCGCATCGGCTCGGCCACCTCGGGCGGCGCGGCGTTGCAGGACGTGCCGATCGAGCAGATCGAGCGCATCGAAATCGTGCGCGGCCCGTTCTCCAGCCTGTACGGTTCCGAGGCGCTTGGCGGGGTGATCCAGATCTTTACCCGCCGCCCGCAAGGCCGCTTCGTGCCCACCTTCAGCGCGGCGGCCGGCAGCGACAATGCGCGCCGCTATAGCGCGGGCCTGGCCGGGCGCAGTGAAGGCGATCTGAGCGAAAGCGGCGGCTGGTATTCGGCCAACGCGGTGCATGACGAAACCGATGGCATCAACGCGTATCTGGACACCAGCTCCAGCGACTACGATCCGGATCGCGATGGCTACCGCAACGATTCGTTGAGCGTGCAGGGCGGCTGGCGCTTCAATCGCCAGTGGGATGCCGACGTGCACGGCCTGCGCGCGCAGAGCCGCAACGAATACGACGGCTCGGCCTTCGGCGGCAACCTGTCCAAGGGCGTGCAGCAGGCGGTCGGCGGCCGCGTGCGTTATGCGCCCACCGATGCGCTCAAGCTCACCGCCAGCGTCGGCAGCAGTTCCGACTTCAGCGATGCGTATTACGACGGTGCGTATGTGTCCACCTATGACACCCGCCGCAAGCAGGGCGCGTTGCAGGCCGATATCGCTGCCGGTGCGGGCCTGCTCACGGTCGGCTTCGATTGGCAGCGCGATGCCATCGCCAGCAGCGACACGTACAATGCCGACAGCCGCATCGACCGCGCCGCATTCGCGCAGTGGCAGCAAAGTTTCGGTACGCAGTCGGTGCAGGCCAGCCTGCGCCGCAACGACAACAGCCAGTTCGGCGGCAAGACCACCGGCAGCCTGCTGTGGGGCTGGGATGTTGCCGAGCACCTGCGCCTGACCGCCAGCTACGGCACCGCGTTCAAGGCACCGACCTTCAACGAGTTGTATTACCCCGATTTCGGCAATCCGTTGCTGGGGCCGGAAACCTCCAAGAGCGCCGAGCTCGGCCTGCGTGGCAGCTACGGCTGGGGCACCTGGACGCTGAGCGCGTTCCAGACCCGCATCGACGACCTGATCGCCTACGACGCGGCGCTGGTGGATGCGGCGCATCCGTTCGGGCAGCCGAACAACATCGACCGGGCGCGCATCCGCGGCGTGGAAGCCGGCTACGACACCGAGCTGGCCGGCTGGACCGTGCGCAGCGCCTTGACCTGGCTGCAGCCGGAAGCCGATGGCGGCATCAATCAAGGCAACTGGCTGCCGCGCCGTGCGCGGCAGAGCGGGCGCATCGATGCGGACCGCAGCGTCGGGGCATTCGGCGTCGGCGCGAGCCTGTTCGGCTCCGGCAAGCGGTTCGACGATCTGGCCAACACCGAGCGCCTGGCCGGTTACGGCTTGCTGGATCTGCGCGTGAGTTATGCAGTGACTGCCGACTGGAAGGTCTCGCTCACCGCCAACAACGTGTTCGACCGCCAGTACGAAACCGCACGCTGGTATGCGCAGCCGGGGCGCAATTATCTGCTGACCCTGCGCTATCAAGCCGCGCAGTAAGCGCGGCTGGTGCACCGGCGATGGCCGCTGAGCGGCCTCACGCGCCGGGCACCGACGCGGGCCCTGGAAGACACGCAGTGGCAGATTCGGGCGCAGGCGCGAGGCCCTGCTCGCCACCCTGCCGCAACTGTCGTGGCGGATCGTGCCGGTCAGCAACCAGGTGGGGCAGGGCAGCGTGCCGCTGGGCGAACTGACGCGTCGATTTGTCGATCAGGCCGGCCGGCTGCACCAGGCATTGGCGCTACAGTGCGAGCCTGTGGTGCGGGTGGTGGCAGGTTGCCGATGGTTCTGAAGGGAGAGGTGGTGTGACAAGCGATTGGATCCATGGTGCCTGCGCGGTGCCGGACGCGCGCGTGCGCGCGGCTGCGCTGGCGCGGCAGGAACAACTGACCAAGCCGCCCGGCGCGCTGGGCCGGCTGGAACAGCTGGCGGTGCAACTGGCGGCCTGGCAGCGCAACGAACACCCCACCGTGCAGCGGGTCTGGATCGCGGTATATGCCGCCGACCACGGGGTCGCCGCAGAAGGCGTGTCTGCGTTTCCGCAGGCGGTCACCGGCGAGATGGTGCGTAATTTCGCCCGGGGCGGCGCCGCCATCGCGGTGCTGGCGCGCGAACTCGGTGCACGCCTGGAAGTGGTGAACCTGGGCGTGGTCAACGACCCGGGCGAGTTGCCGCGGGTGCGGCGTGCCTGGATCGCGCCGGCCAGCGCCAACATCTGCGAGCAACCGGCGATGACCTCCACCCAGTTGCGCGATGCACTGGCCGCAGGCGCCGAAAGCGTTGCGCAGGCAAGAAGTTGCGACACGCAGCTGTTTGTCGGTGGCGAAATGGGCATCGGCAACACCACCTCGGCCGCCGCGCTGGGCTGCGCGCTGCTGTCGCAGTTTCCGCAGGCGATGGCCGGTGCCGGTACCGGGCTGGATGCCGAGGGCATCGCCCACAAGGCCACCGTGATCACCCGTGCACTGGCCCTGCATGCCGATGCCTCCACCGCGCTGGAGCGGCTGCGCCGGTTGGGCGGCTTCGAGATCGCCGCGTTGGTCGGCGCCTACATCGCCGCGGCGCAGGCCGGGATTCCGGTGCTGGTGGATGGCTTCATCAGTACCGCCGCAGCGCTGGTCGCCACCCATCTCAATGGCGGCGTGCGCGAATGGCTGCTGTTCGGGCATCGCTCGCAGGAGCGCGGCCATGCCGCCTTGCTGCGCGCACTCGACGCCGAACCGCTGCTGCAGCTGGATCTACGCCTGGGCGAGGCCAGCGGCGCAGCGGTGGCGATTCCGCTGTTGCGCCATGCCTGCGCCTTGCACAACGGCATGGCCACCTTTGCCGAAGCCGGCGTGTCCGACGCATGAGTGCGTAGATCGGCGTGCTGCGCGACGGCGACACCGGTCAGCGCAACGACCGTGGCCAGCTCGACGACCCGCTCACTGCACCGGGCTGGCAGCAACTGCGCGCGGCCACCGCCGACGGCGCATGGGGCGCGGTGGTCGCCTCGACGCTGTAGCGCTGTGCCTTGTTCGTCATCGAACTGGCCAGCGCACGTGCGCTGCCGCTGCAGCCGGATCCGCGTTTGCGCAGGTACCCCTTCGGCCACTGGCAGGGCCCGTCGGCGGCCGACATCGATCGCGCCGACGGCGCCGCGCTGGGGCGCATCCAGTCCCTGGCGTTGCAAGCGAGCTGAGCATACGGGGTGTTCCTGGCAGGGCCGCACCGCCTATCGACGGTGACGTGCACCCGGCGCACGCGCCGCAGCCAGGCCGTTTCAACGTGGACGCCTGCGGCGCGTTGTCTGCGCCGGGGCGCGCCACCGCCACTGCGCAAGATCGGGACCGCAGGCGGCGCCGATCTGCGCGATGCTGGGGCCGCCCATCAGGAACCGCCCATGCCAGCAGCCACCTCGGTCGTCTTCAACCGCCAGCGCAGCGTCGAGCGCGTCGTCGCCCATCTGCAGGCCCGCATCCGCGCTGGCGAACCGCTGCCGGACCTGGCCGCATTGGCGGCAGTGGCGCAGCAATCGCCGCATCATTTTCATCGGGTCTATCGCGCACTGGCCGGCGAAACCCTGGGGCAGACCATCGCGCGGCTGCGCCTGAGTCATGCGCTGCATCTGCTGGGCGAGCAGGCGACATCGGTCACCGAGGTGGCGCTGGCGGTGGGCTATCACACCCCGCAGGCGCTGGCACGCGCGTTTCGCACGGTGCTGCAGGCCAGCCCGAGCAGCTTGCGCAACGCGCCCGCCGTGCGCGCGCAGAAACTGCAGCAGCTGGCCAGGCCCTCGGTGCCGCCGCAGGTGTCCGGCGCGCCCCTGCAGGTGCTGGTGCAGGTGCTCGATCCGCTGGAAGTGGTGGTGCTACGCCAGCGTGGCGCCTTCGACGACCTGGACCGTGGCTTCGGCCGCATCGCGGCCTGGGCCGAGCGGGTCGGTGCAATCGCGCAACTGCAGTCCTTGATCGGCCTGCCGCTGAGCGACCACCGCGACATGCCGGCGCACCGGCACCTGTTCGAATGCGGCATGGTCTTCGACGCCGCCCTGGCACCGCCCGCGCCGCTGCAACTGCGCCGGCTCGACGGCGGCACGCATGCGGTGTTGCGACACATCGGTGCGTATGCCGGTATCGAAGACGCACTGGACCTTCTGCTCGCGCAATGGTTACCACACAGCGGCTACGTCTTGCGCGCCGCGCCGCTGCATTACCTCTACCTTGACGACCCGGAAGCAGTGGCAGAGGCAGCGTTGCGTGCAGATATCCGCGTGCCGGTCCAGCCTTCGACCGACGCCGTTGCCGCCGCCTGAGCCGCCACCGGCAGGAACACCATCTGCGGCGGCGGATGCATCAGGAACTGCTGGTGCGAAATATTCCAGGCATATGCGCCGGCCAGCGGGAAGGCCAGGCAGTCACCCGGTGCCAGCGCGGCAACGTGCTGGTTGCGCGCCAGCACGTCCTTGGGCGTGCACAGCTGCCCGACCAGGGTGACCGGGGTGTCGCGCAGCACCGGGGCATGCGCGCCACGCAGCACACGGAACGGGTGATCGTGCCCCTGCGCGGCCGGGGTGCGGAAGTGATGGGTGCCGCCGCGGGCGATCGCAAACCATGCGCCGTGGCTGCGCTTGAGGTCCAGCACGTCCATCAGGTACCAGCCGCAGCTGGCGCTGACATAGCGCCCGGGCTCCAGCCGCAGGCGCAGCGCCTGGCCGTGTTCACGCAGCAGGGCAGGCAAGCCGGCGCAGAAGCCGGCCCAGTCGAACGACGATTCCGGCGCCAGATAATCCACACCGAAGCCACCGCCTGCATTCACCCGCAACGGGCCGAGCCCGTAGGCCTGGCGCCACTGCTGCACGGTGCGCAGGTAGGCGGCGATCAGATGCAGCTGCGCGCCGGCGTCGCGCTGGTGCGACATCAGGTGGAAATGGAAGCCCTCCAGCCGCAGCGAGGGGCTGGCCCGCAGGCGCTGGATCGCCGCATCCAGAGCGTCCGGGTCCAGGCCAAACGGCGAGGGCTGCCCGCCCATCATCAGGCGCGTGCTCTGCGCACCGGGCACGGCGATGTTCATGCGCAGGAATACCGGCACGCAGCGCCCGGCCTGCGCCGCGATCGCGGCCAGGCGTTGCAGTTCGCCCAGGCTTTCCACATGCACGGTGCAATCGGGCAACGCGGCAGCCTGGGCCAGTTCGGCATCGAGCTTGCCCGGGCCGCCGAACAGCAACGCAGCCCTGGGCTGTTGCCGATGCAGCCAGGCCAGTTCGCCGCCGGAGGCCGCCTCGAAGCCATCCACGTGCGGGGCGAGCGTTTGCAGGATCGGTGGCTCTGCATTGGCCTTGGCCGCGTAGAACAGCTCGCACGCTTCGGGCAGTTGCGCGCGCATCCAGGCCGCATGCGCATCCAGAGCGGCCAGGTCGTAGACATAGGCGCACAGCGGGCCATCGCTTTGGTCGCGGATGCCCGGCAATGCCTGCATCACTGCGTCACCATCGATGCGCAGGCTCATGCCGCCACCCGCCGTGTCGCCGCGCTGCGTGGAATCGGGTTGGGCAGCGCGGTGTAGTCGGATTGGCGGTCGGCGCGTTGCCACAGCCGCGTGCCCAGGTTGTTCTTGCCGGGCAGCGGCGCGCCCTCGAGCAGGCCCTGCAGCGCGGCCTGCGCGCCATGGCGCTGCTGCCAGCGCGCGGCGAGCTCGCCCACGCACTGCCACAGGCGCGCGTCCAGCACGGCATCGCCTTCGCTCAGGTGGAAGATCGCCTCGGCCAGATTGTTGACCAGCGCGCAGTACGCCACGCGATTCCAGCCCTGTTCCGGCGTGTAGTACAGCGATTGCCGCGCGCGTTCGCCCACGCCCTGCAAGCGCGTGGCGGGCCAGTGGTGCGCGAGCAGCTTGGTGCCTTCCAGGTCGCGGATCCACACCCGCGTCGGCCAGCCGTCGGCAAACCCGATCACGGTGTTCTGCAGATGCGGTTCCAGCGCAATGCCGTGCTGGAACAGCGCGCTCCACACGCCATCCAGCAGCAGGCCGGCATAGGCGCGGAACCACAGCAGCGTGGCGGTGTGGCGATCCAGCTGCGCGCCACCCAACGCCTGCAGTCTGGACGCACACACGCTGTTGCCCTGCGCATCGCAGGTGAACAAGGCCGCGGCCACCTGCGGCTGCCACCGCGCCCGCTGCGCGAAAGTCAGGGTCTGCCGGTACAGGATGCCGAAGCTCTCCGACAGGCCACGCGCCGCCAACGGGTCGGCATCGTGCAGGGCGGGATCGACCTGGGCGATCTCCAGCGAGGTCGCCGCAGGCTCCAGCATCACGTCGAAGCCCGGCACCTGCGCTGCCAACGCACGCCAGCTCGGCGCCAGCAGCTCGGTCAGCGCGACCGCACTTTCCAGCTCGTACCAGGCGTTCTTGCGCACGCAGTTGGTCAAGCGCACATGCACCGAGCATTTGAGGAAATAGTCCAGCTCCGGGTGATACAGCGTGCGCACCGAGGAGGTGGGCCGCAGGGCATCGCCCAGCGCACCGACCGGCGTGATCAGGCCGCGCCCCTGCAGGGTGCGCAGCAACGGATCGTCGAGCAGGCGCTGCGCTTCCCACGGGTGGCAGGGATACAGGTCGTCGTCGCCGGAGAGCTGGCGCAGGCTCGCACGCACATCGCGGCCCTGCATGCGCAGCAGCCGTGGGTCGATGCGGAACCAGAACAGCTGGAACGCGGCGCGCGCTTCCGGCGCGCAGGCCAGCACCTGCGCCAGGTCGACGCCTTCGCGGCTCTTGGGCGTGGGATGCAGGGCATGCCCCCACAGCATCGATTGTTCGGCGTCGATCATCGCCTCGCCGGTCGGCGCGGTGCGGTGCGCCTGTCTCAATAACGCAGCGGTGACCGCCACGCTGTTGGCGCTTTGCGCGAGCAGTTCCGGATTGACCGCCTGCGTGCTGCCCAGCGCCTGCAGCAGGCAGCGCGCCAGGGCATGCGCGTCCAGGCTCTGCCACGGTTGGCCCGCACCCTTGAGGAACGGCGTGGAGGCAAAGCGGCAGCGGCCCAGGCGATCGGCGTAGGCAATGCGCACGCACAGCACACCGGCATCGCCCAGATCGATCCGCAGCCAGCGCTGCTCGGCCACGCGCGGGCCGGGGCGATCCAGGCCGCGATAATCGAAGTCCACGGCGTGTTGCGGAATCGCGAACTCGCGCAGGTAGCAGTTCAACCAGCAACTGCAGGCCTGCGCGTCGGCCATGCTGTCGTACCAGGGGTCATGCATCGTGTGCGGCGACATCGGTCGATCTCCTCGAAGGGAAGCGCACCAGGACGGTGAGCGCAGCGGCCGCCGCAGCCAGCGCGGCAGCCAGGAAGGGAGCGGCAGGGCCGGCCGCCTGGGTCAGCGCGCCGGCAGCGGCACCGGCAAACACGCCGGCCCATTTGCCACAGGCGTCGAAGCGGCCGAACAGGCGCCCGGCGCCATGCCCGCTGGCGACCTGCGCCAGGCGGCGGTTGAGCCCGCGCAGGCCGAACAACATGCCCAGGCCGAACAACAGCCGCGCCGCTGCCAATGCGACGGCGTCGTGCAACAGCGCCTGCCACAGGCAGGCCACCGCAAACAGCACCAGGCCGGGCACCAGCCAGGCGTCGCCATCGCCGCGCCGCCACCACGGCAGCACCACCAGGTAGACCAGGTGCGGCAGGCTGTAGAGCAGGCCGGCCAGCGCGTCGTGGCCGGCGCCGCGCGCCAGCGCATACGGGATGAAGTAGGGGAAGGTCACCACCATCGCGAAGCAGAACAGGAATTGCGCGACCAGCAATGCAGGCCACAGGGCGCTGGCCGTCGTGGCGGTCCGTGCTGACGCCGACAGCGACGCTGCAGCGTCTGCGGAACGCGTGGACTGCGCAGTGGACCCTGCCGGCCGCGCCGCAGGCCGGTCGGCCGGCAGGCGCCAGGTCAGCGCGAACGCCAGCAGCGGCAGCAGCGCAAGCGCGCGATACAGCGACTGCGCCGGGCCAAGCGCCACTGCCAGGCCCAGCAACGCCGGCGCGCTGACCATCGCCAGGCGTGCCGAGTACTGCGTCCAGTCGAGCGCGCGCGCCAGCGGGCCGGCCTGCGGCTGGCTGGCCAGGTACGCATTGGCCGCCGCCAGCGAGCCGCCGCAGGTGCCTTGCACGATCAGGCCGATCACCAGCCAGCTCAGCGACGGCGCAAAGCCGGCGATCGCAAAGCCCAGCGCCAGGCCCAACTGCGCACGCAGCAACGAACGCTTGCGTCCATAGCGGTCGGCCAGGCGCCCCCAGGTGCCGGCCGTCAACGCGGTGCACAGCGTCGGCAATACGTACAGCACGCCGCTCCAGCCAACCGCCGCCGAAGGTGCCAGTTCGGCCAGCACCTGCGGCAGAAACAACGGCATGCCCAGTGCGGTGAAGGCGGCCAGGTAGTGCGCCGCCAGCACCGGGCCCAGGATGCGCTTCATCGCTGGGCACCCGCCTGCCGACGCGGGCTCTGCTGCGCGCCGGCGAAGGCGTCGCCGAAGGGGTTGGGCGCGCTATCGCCGTAGAACTTGTTGATGTCGCTCGCACCGGTAAGCTGTTTGCTGAGCAGGCTGCCGGCACTGAGCAGGTACTTCACCGGCAGCCGCGGTGCGGCCAGCAGGCGGCGTGCGGGGCCGGTGTCGATGCCGTCGCGGTCCAGCTGCGCCAGCGTCGCTGCGAACTGCGTCTGCAACTGCGCGTACAGCGGCGCGCGCAGCGCGGGCTGCCACTCGGCCAGGCCTTCCAGCACCGCCTGCAGGTCCAGCTGCAGCACGATGGTGCAGAACATCCGCGCCAGGGCATGCGGTTCGTCCACCGCGATGCGCGCATCGTGCAGCGGACCCAACGCGTCCAGATCCGGCAGCTGTGCGCGCAGTTGCGGCAGTGCGATGCGGGCGGCGTCGTTGTCCTTCATCAGCAGCCGCGTCGCCTGGCCATCGGCATACACCAGCACGCTGTTCTGCTGATTGGCTTCCAGCGCGATGCCGTAGCGCAGCCACAGGCGCAGATGCACCGCCAGCATCAGCTCGGTGTACTCGCGCCACCAGCCGAGCACATCGCCGTGCGCAAAGCGCTCGGCCAGATGGATCGCCATCGGCCGGCCGTCCGGCAGCAGCGCGCACAGTGCGGCCACAGGTACCAACGTGGCGTCGTCCAGCGGTGGATAGCGCCGCAGCAGATAGGCCAGGTGGCGCGCCTGTCCCACGTGCCCGCCGAGCGATTCGTCCACGAACACGCAGCGGCCGCGCAGGGCCGGATCCCGCGCATCGATGCGGCGCAGTGCGCGCTCCAGCCAGTGACCGTCGTACAGCGTGGAGGGCTTGATCAGGCGCAGGTTGAGCGCGCCCAGCGTGCGCATCGGAATCGGCAACTTGAGATGCAGCTGCGGATGCTGCAGCGGTACCAGCGTGCGCACCGAAAGGGTGGGGCGCACGTCCAGCCAGGCCTGCGGCGCGCGCAGGCTGCCTGCCGGCAGCGCAAACCCGTCCTGTTCCAGCCGCGCCCACACCAGCGGATGCACCGGCCAGGCAACATGCGTGTCGGCCAGTTCGGGCGGCAGGCCCAGCGTGGCGAAGTCCGGCCACAGCTCGGCCGGCGCGGCGCCGGTGCAGCTGACCTGCGCCCGCGGAATCGCCAGCCAGCGTAGCGCGAAGCTGGGCGCGAACTCGGGCGCGTAATCGCGCAGTTCCGAGGCCTCCAGCCCGGCCTTGGCGCGTGCGGTCGGATAGAACGGATGGTCGCGGTAGCTGGCCAGTTGATCGCAGCGATACGCACGCTCGGCTGCATCCGGATGCTGCAATGCGTTGAGCAGCGCAGGTGCCTGGGCATCGAAGGCCTGGCGCGCCAGGCACAGGTGGGCGGCGGCGCACTCGGCTTCTTCGGCATAGGCGCGATGCAGCTGTTGCGTCTCCACGTCCAGTTGCGCGCTGATGCGCTGCAGCCAGGCCTGCGCACCGCGTTCGACATGCGCGCCATCGGCGCCCTGCACGATCCAGCTGTCGCCGCAGGCACCGATGTCCTGCAGATAGCCCTGCCGATGGATCGGCAACCACAGCGTGCCAGCGGGCAGATGCGCGATGCGCCACCAGCCCTCCACCGGGCTGGGGTCGGTCCATACCGCCAGCACGCTTGCCTCGGGCACTGCGGCGCTGCCGCGGCTGGCAATACCGCGCAGATCCTCGCGCAGGCAGGCATCGATGATGCGGTTGGCGATGTAGCGCTGGTCGGCGGCGCTGCTCATGCGCGCAGCTCCGCGCCATCGATCCGCCACTGCAGTCCCGCTTCGGCATGCACCACCGCCTGTTGCAGCGCCTGTGCATCGCTGGCCACGGCGCTCAGCACACCCAGGTAATCCTTGTTGGAATGGCTCAGGCGGATGCGCTCGCCGGGCGCACGCATGCGCCGGTAGTGCACGTCGCTGTGCGCATCGTGGTGGCGGCGGTCTTCGCTGGCGGCCACCAGCTCGCCGTCCTGTTCGGCCACGTAGTAACGCAACAAGGCATGGGCGCGATCGCAGCGCAGCTGCGGCAGCGGCAGGCCCAGATGCGGCGCCAGCGCGGCGGTGAACCACTGCCTGCCGAACATGTCGTCGAGCAGGAACTCGCGGCGGTCGCCGATGCTGCGGTAGTTGATCTCCACCAGCACCGGGCCGTCATTGGTGAGGATGAATTCGCTATGGCACAACCCGAAGCCGACACCGAAGCTGCGCAGCTGTTGCAGCGCCTGCGCAATCACCGGCGTGTCCACGCGGGCATCCCACTGCGCCTCGCATTCCACGAAATGCGGCGGCGGCGACAGCCGCACCTGGAAGCCGCCCAGCGCCTGCAGGGTGCGGCCGTCGCCCAGCGTTTCCAGCGTGAACAGCGCCCCTTCCAGCATGCCTTCCAGCAGCACGGTGCGCTGCGGATGGCGCTGCCACACATCGTCCAGATAGGCCTGCAACTGCGCGGCGTCTGCGCAGTGGCGCACATCCACACTGGCCACGCCCTCGCGCGGCTTGGCCACCACCGGCCACGGAATGCCGGCCGGCAACGCCGCACCCGGCGCCAGCGTGCAGAACCACGGTGATGGCAGTCCCTGCGCGCGCAGGCGCTGACGCATCGCCGCCTTGTTCTTGGCCGCGTAACAGACCTGCCAGTCCTTGCCGGGCAGGCCAAGACCCGCTGCGACCAGCGCCGTGCTGGTCTGCAGATGATCGCTGTTGCTGAACACTGCGCGCGGTGACACATCGGCGTCGTGCAACGCATCCAGCACGCCGAGCGGGTTGAACACATCGCATTCGATCACCCGCTGCGGTGCATGCGCGGGGTGCTCGCGGAAATGGCTCAGGTGATCGAGTCGGTGATCGGTCAGCAGCCATACCGGCAGGCCGAGCGCATGCGCGGCCGGCAGGAAGCCCTCGGTGATGGCCGGATGGCAGACATGGGTGAGGATCACCAACGGTGCAGCGGATGTCGCAGTCATGGCAGCTCTCGTTCAACAGGACGGTGGAAAAACCGGTACTGAAACGGGCTGCCTGGCGCCGCGATGGCGGTGGGTGGCCTGCGATACGGTGATCGCATGCCGCATGCTGCGGCAGGGATGCGTGCCTCATGCACGCAGTCATGTCTGCGGCGCCCGCCAGCGCGAGCGCCGTTGCCGTCAGCCGACCGACGCCCCTGTACGTCGGTCGCGACGGCATGTGCCGGGTCGAAGGCCTAAAACGTGTACTCCAGCCCGGCGGTGACGGTGCGCGACGGTGCGGCCTGGCGGCCCCACGGGCTGGTATCCACACCGCGGAACCAGTACTGCCGATCGAACAGGTTGTTGATCGCCAGCGACGCGCTGAATTTCTGTCCATCGCGTTCGAACAGCGTATGGCTCACCTGCGTGTTCCAGACCCAGTACGACGGCAGCTCGCCGACCGAGGCGATGGCGTTCTCCTGCACGGTGTTGGCGGCATCGCTGTAGGCCTTGCTGAAGTAGTAGCTCGACAGTGCGACAGTGGTGTGACCGAGCGTGTAGTTGCCGCCCAGCGTGATCTGGTTGCGCGAGGTGTAGGGCACGCGCAGCCCGCGGAACGCGCCCGATTCCTGGCTGGCATCCAGATACGCATAGCCTGCGTTGAGGGTGAGCGCACGCAGGTTTTGCGGGCTCCATTGCAGTTCCAGCTCGCCGCCCTGATGGCGGGTCTTGCCGAGGTTGCGGAACACGCGCGTGGTGTTGTCCAGCTGGATCTGCTGGTCGAAGTCGATCAGATACGCGCCGAGCTGGATGCGGGTGCGGTCGTTGGGCTGGTAGCGCGTGCCGGCTTCGTAGTTCCACGCCAGTTCGGCATCCAGGTTGTTGCCGAAGATGATCTGGGTGACCTGCGGCGCGCGCAGCGAACGTTGCCCGTCCGCATAGAAGAACCACTGTTCGTTGGCCTGGAAACCCAGCGTCAACCCTGGCAGGACATCGCGGGTCTGGTTGCGCGTGCGCAGGCCGGTGGCGCGATTGAAGTAGCGCGAATCCAGCCGCTCGTAGCGCAGGCCCGGGGTGATGGTCAGGCGTTCGTCGGGCAGGGTGATCGCGTTGCTGACGTAGGCGGCCAGGGCACGGTCTTCGAACTGCCAGTCGCGCACGCTGGTGAACAGGCCATCGCGCAGACGCAGATTGCCGACCAAAAAATCGATGTCCTCGTGCACCGCACGCACGCCGGCAGTCCATTGCTGGCGCACGCCACCGGCCTCGCCCATGGTCCAGCTCAGGCGCGGCTCGCTGCCGGCCACGCGGAAGTCGCGCGGTGCGGTCTGGCGCAGTTGCGGCGGCAGGTCCGAACGCCAGGTCTCGGTGGCGGCCTGGCGCATGCCGACGATGAAGTTGCGGCTGCTGCGCGCGCTGAAGTTGGTCCAGGACAACCGCACATCCTGCAGCGGCCCCCAGTCTCCAAGCAGTTGCTCATAGCTCAGCGACGCACGCGTGGTACGCCCGTTGAAGCTGTCCAATGGGCGCGTGGACTGGCGCGGATCGCGCCGGTAATCGTCCGGGCTGAGTGCGCCGGCCAGGTCCATGTCCACCAGATAGCGCTGCACGCTGGCCTTGAGCAACTTGGTGTCGTCCAGCCACCACTCCGCACGCACGCGCAGATTACTGATGTCGGTATCGCTGTGTGCGCGCCAGTACTCGCCGTAGGTGCGATTGGCATCGACCTGCAGGCCGAAATTGTCGCTGAGGTAGCCGCCGCTGCTGAGCGCGCTGTCCTGCAGGAACTGGCCCTGGCCGCCGGCGGTGACCTTGTGCGCCAGCGTGGTGCTCCACTGGCTGGGGATCTCCTTGCTGACCAGGTTGATCACGCCGCCCACGTTGTTCGGCCCGTACTGCACGGCCGCGCCACCGCGCACGATATCGATGCGGTCGATCTGATTTAGCCCCACCGGGAACAACGACAGGCTGGTCTGCCCGTACGGCGCCAGTGCCAGCGGAATGCCGTCTTCCAGCACCTGCACACGCCCGCTGCGGCTCTCGTACAGGCCGCGCAGCATCAGCTGCGGCAACGCGCCGGTGCCGGTCTCGTCGAAGATCTTGATGCCCGGCACGCGCTGCAGTGCATCGTCCAGCGAGCGGTTGCCGTCATTGCGCAGTTGTTCGCGGTCGATCACCTGCCGGCTGCCGGCATAGCGCTGCACGTCGTCGGGCCTGGAGCGCCCGAGCAGGCTGCCTTGCACCTGGATCGTGTCCAGTGCGCGGATCGGCGGTTGCGCATCGGTGGCCGTCGCATCCGGCGAGTCGGCGGCAACTGCCAACTGCGGCAGGGGCAACGTGGCCGCAGCGATGGCGATGGTCAGTGCGTGGAAACGGAACGTCGACATCTACGGCGTGCTCCTGCGGGCGGGTGGTGGAGTAGGGGCGGCGAAGGTGGCCAGGTGAGCGCGCAGGGCGCGTTGAATCAGCGCGCGGTCTTCGCCGGCAAGCAGCCAGCGCAGGTCCGGTTGTTGCAGCCAGTGCGCGCGCTGCGCATCGGTGCGCGGATTGGGGCAGAACGGCACGTCGGCCGCAACGCAGTGCGCATGCAGTTGCAGCAGCAGCGCCCACACCCGTGGATGGGTCGGCTGCGGGCCCAGGCCCAGATCCAGCGCAAGATCCAGTGCGCCCTCCATCACCACTGCCACACCGGGCACGGCCAGCATCTCCGGTAGCGCCGCAATGCCGGCGGCACTTTCGATCATCGGCACGATGCGGATGCCGTCATTGGCCTGCGCGATGTAGGTGGGCAGGTCGACAGTGCCGAAGCCGGTGACGCGCCCGCCGGTGATGCCGCGCCGGCCCAGCGGCGGAAACCGCGCCGCGGCGATGGCATCAGCCAGTTGCGTGGCCGATTCGGCGCGCGGAATCACGATCCCGCGTGCGCCGGCATCCAGCACCCGGCCGATCAGTTTTTCGTCCACTTCCGGCACCCGCACCCAGGCCTCGCAGCCGGACAGCTCGCAGGCGCGGATGGCGTGTTCCAGGTCGTCCGGCGCGCGCAGCACGTGTTCCAGATCGAGCACCACAAAGCCGTAGCCGATGCGGCCCAGCAGCTCGCACAACTGCACGCTCGGCACTGCGTTGAGAACGCCAACCGCAAACGTCATGGATGAGGCCGCCAATGGAACGGGCGCTCATCCTGCTCCGGATGGGAATGATTATCAAGTGGATTTGAGGGGCAGTTTTCGGTGCCCTGGTCGCAGTTTGATCAATGCAGGCGTGCGAGCCGTTCCGCACTGAAGCACCTGCACGCCACAAGAAAAGACCCGCAGGCGCTGCCGGCGGGTCTTCGTTTTCGTGCGGCGCTGCGTGGTCCCGCGCGCGATTACGAGGCCGGCACCCGCAATGCCCGATACGGCGGGGTGGACATCACCATCTCGGCCAGCGAGTAGGCCAGTTCGCGTTCGGCCAGCACGGCGCCGTCGGCGCCATGTTCGAGCAGGTGCTTGACCTCGGTATCGCTGTGCGCGCGTGCCAGCAGCGTCAGCGACGGGTTGATCGCGCGCAGTTTGGCCAGCGCCTCGCCGGCTTCCAGCGGCTGCGGAATCGCCAGAATCGCGATCTTGGCATGCTCCGGGCGGGCTTCGGCCAGCACGCGGTCGGCCGCCGCACTGCCGCGGATGCCGGGAATGCCGGCCGCATGCGCCTTGGCCACGTGATCGCCGTTGTCGTCGATCACCAGCACCGGCACGCCGCGGCTGCGCAGCAACTGCGCCAGCGCACTGCCCACGCGCCCATAGCCGATGACGATCGCATGGCCGTCCAGCGGCAGCGGCGGGCCGGGCGGCAGCTCCGGCTCCACCTTGGCCGGGGCGTCCTGCGCCTGCCTGGCCTGCCAGCGGTCCAGCCACGAGAACAGGAACGGGTTGGCGATGATCGACAGCAGCGCACCGGCCAGGATCAGGTCGCGCCCGGTTTCCGGCAGGATGGCCAGCTGCACGCCCAGCCCGGCCAGGATGAAGGAGAACTCGCCGATCTGCGCCAGGCTGGTGGAAATGGTCAGCGCCGTCCCGGTGGGATGGCCGAACGCACGCACGATCACGAACGCGGCCAGCGACTTGCCCAGGGTCACGGTCAGGAACGTGGCCAGCACCTGCCACGGATGCTCGACCAGGATCATCGGGTCGAACAGCATGCCCACCGAGACGAAGAACAACACCGCGAATGCATCGCGCAATGGCAGCGAATCGCTGGCGGCCTTGTGGCTGAGCTCGGATTCCTTCAGCAACATGCCGGCAAAGAACGCGCCCAGCGCGAACGACACCCCGAACAGCGTGGCCGACAGGAACGCCACGCCCAACGCGATGCCGAGCACGGCCAGGGTGAACAGCTCGCGCGAGCCGGTGGCGGCGACCTTTTCCAGCGACCACGGAATCACCCGGCGGCCGACCACCAGCATCACCGCCACGAACGCCACCATCTTGAACAGCGTCAGGCCGAGCGCGGCCAGCAGCGAGGTGGATTCGCCGTCATGCGCCGCTGCCGGCGCGCCGCCGCCCAGCACCTCGGCCAGGGCCGGCAACATCACCAGCGCGATCACCATCACCAGGTCTTCGACGATCAGCCAGCCCACCGCGATGCGGCCGCGCTGGGTTTCCAGCAGGCGGCGTTCTTCCAGTGCGCGCAGCAGCACCACGGTACTGGCCACCGACAGCGCCAGGCCGAACACCAGGCCATGCATCAACGGCCAGCCCATGCTCCAGGCCAGTGCCCAGCCGAGCAGCGTGGCGACCACGATCTGCGCCAACGCGCCCGGAATCGCGATCCATTTCACTTCCATCAGGTCGTCGAGCGAGAAGTGCAGGCCCACACCGAACATCAGCAGCATCACACCCAGCTCGGACAGCTGGTTGGCCATCGTCTGGTCGGCCACAAAGCCGGGCGTGAACGGCCCGACGCAGACACCGGCCAGCAGATAGCCGACCAGCGGCGAGAGTTTCACCTTCTGCGCGAGCGTGCCCAGCACGAAAGCGACCGCGAGGCCGACGGCGATGATGTCGATGAGGCTGGTGTCGTGATGCATTCCAATCCGTTGTGAGAGTGTCCGAGAGAGCGTCGCGGGCGCGACCAGCCAACGGCACTGCGCCGGGCATCGCCTGCGGGCATTGCGTGGTCATGGCTGGAGTCCGGCGCGGGGGAACAGGACCGCGTTGCTGGTCCGGTTGGCCGGACGCCCATAGTACACAGCGCTTGATTAACGTGATGCGACACGCAGCGCATGCACGCACGCGGACGCATGCATCGGACCTCCGCGCGCTGGCGCAGCGCCCTGCGCGCACTGGCGCAGGCTGCGATGCACGGCGCATGCCCGGCACGCCGATTCAACATAGACGACACCGCTTCGCCCCTGCGCAAGGCCGCTGCGCGGTGGCGGCCGACAATCGGAGCCCCCAGTGGAGTGCCTGCGTTGTCCGGCAGGCCCACGCCCTCATCGCCCCTGTTGCGGGCGATGCCCTACGAGCCAGGCCATGCATCTCAGCGATTTCGCAACACCCCACTTCCGGCACGATCCCTATCCGACCTACGCACGGCTGCGTGACGAAGGGCCGCTGGTGCAGGTGGCGGACGGGCGGCTGATGTCCGGCCGCTACGCGGTGGTCGATCGGCTGCTCGGCGATCGCCGGCTCGGCCGCGATTACCTGCAAAGCATTCGGTTGCGTTACGGCGAGGCGGCGGTGCACCTGCCGCTGTTTCAGGGCATGAGCCGCATGTTCCTGCTGCTCAACCCGCCGCTGCACACCCAGTTGCGTGGATTGATGACACAGGCCTTCGGTGCGCGGCAGATGGATGCCATGCGCCAGGTGGCCGGCGATACCGCCGCCGGGTTGATCGACGCTTTCCAGGCAAACGGCCACTGCGATCTGCTGACCGAGTTCGCGTTCCCGCTGCCGATCGCCATCATCTGCCGGATGCTGGACATCGATGCGGCCGATGCCACCGCGCTGAGTCATGCGACCAGTGCCCTGGCAAAGGTCTTCGATCCGATGATGACGGCCGAAGAACTGCAGGCGACCAGTGTTGCCTACGACCAGCTGGCAGCATATTTCCACGACGTGATCGCGCAACGCCGCAGCGATGGCGGCGAGGATCTGATCACGCGCTTCATCCAGGCCGAGGACAACGGTCGCCGCCTGAGCGATGAGGAGATCGTCTCCAACGTGATCCTGCTGTTCTTTGCCGGCCACGAGACCACTTCCAACATGATCTGCAATGCGCTGGTCGCCCTGCATCGGCACCCGCAGCAATTGCGCCTGCTGCAGGACACCCCGAGCCTGCTGCCCAATGCAGTGCTCGAGTGCATGCGTTACGACAGCTCGGTGCAGATCGCCACGCGCACGGCCTTGCAGGAGTTCGAGATCGAGGGCGTGGCGGTTCCGCAGGGCGCCATGCTGTACCTGATGCTGGGCGCGGCCAATCACGACAGCCTGCAGTTCACCGACCCGCAGGTGCTGGATATCCGCCGGCAGCAGGGCCGCGCGCTGTCCTTCGGCGGCGGCATCCACCACTGCCTGGGCAACCGGCTGGCCCTGATCGAGATGGAGGCCGCGCTGTCCTGCCTGCTGGAACGTCTGCCGGCGCTGCGGCTGGAGCAGCGCGACACGCTGAACTGGAACGACCGCGCCAACCTGCGCGGTGTCGACGCGCTGCTCGCCTCCTGGTGAGGTCGTCGGGCAATAGCAGCCAACAAACCCTCCCACACGCTGCACGGATGGCGGCAACGCGTTGACCACGCCGCCGACGCACGGTGGGCCATCACTATGGCGTTCAACGGGACAGACACCATTGCGGCAGATGGCACAGCCGCTGCACGCATGTTGCGATGGCCACAACGACAAACACCGCCGAGCGATCGGCGGTGTTTGCGTGAGAGATGCGCTGATCGAAACGTTCGATCAGCACGTTGCGATCGAGCGTGGCGGCCTAGAACCGATAGGTGACCCGGCCGTACCAGTAACGCCCGTTGAAACCGAACGGTGACAGCGACGAATACTGCAGGCCGCCGGCGCGGTCGTCGTAGCCGGTGGTCAGCTGCGCCTTGGTCGGGTACTGGTTGGTGAGGTTGTCCGCGCCCACGGTGAAGGTGAATGCGTTCCAGGTCTGGCTGGCGGCCAGGTTCAACAGCCAGCGCGCGTCGTAGGTCTGGTCCTGGCTGCCATCGGCCGGGTCGCTGATGCGCTTGATCGATCCGTAGCGGGTGGCGTTGAAGTTCAGCGCAAAGCCGCCCAGCGTCCAGTCCGCTGCGGCCATGTACTTGGTACGCGGGGTGGCATCGGTGAGCAGGCCCTGGCTGGCCCGCCCGAAGTTGGGGTTGGACAGTTCCAGGATCGTGGTCTTGTTGTAGTTGGCGCTGGCACTGAGGTTGAGCTTGCCGTAGCTGCCCAGGTCGGCGAGATAGCTGTTGATCCAGTCCACGCCACGGGTGCGGCTGGTGGCGCCGTTGACGAAGAACTGCACCGCGGCCACCTGGCCGATCGGCTGCGCCAGCTGCAGCTGGTCCGAGTACAGGATCTGGTCCCAGATGCGGATCTGGTAGACGTCCAGGCTGGATGTGAAGTTGGCCGTCGGCTGCCACACGCCGCCCAGGCCGTAGTTGGTGGATTTCTCCGGGCTCAGCGGGCCGGCGCCCAGCGCCACCGCGACCGGGTCGGAGGTGCGGTAGGTGCCGACCTGCACCAGCTCGCCGTTCTGGATCAAGGTCACCACCGAGGCATAGTTCTGCTGTGCCAGCGACGGCGCGCGGAAGCCGTTGGAGATGGTGCCGCGCAGCGAGAAGGTATCGCTGAAGGCGTAGCGCGCCGACAGCTTGCCCGAGCGCGTGGAGCCGGCGTCGCTGTAGTTTTCGTAACGCCCGGCGATGCCGCCGGACAGCTTGTCGGTGATGTCCGCTTCCAGGTTGGCGTAGACCGCGTTGCTGTGGCGGCCGAACTTGCCGGCCACCGACGGCTCAAGCCCGGAGAACACCTGGGCGCCACCCGGATATGGGGCACCGTCGTCGGGATTGATGGTGTTGGGATCGAAGAAGTACGACGCCGGCGAGCCGGCGGTGATCTGGTAGCGGTCCTGGCGATGCTCGGCGCCGAAGGCCACATTGACCGGATACGCCAGGCCCCAGTCGAAGGACTTGTTGACGTCCAGGTTGATCGTGCCCTGTTCGGTTTCGAAGCCGCCGGAATTGAAGTTGGTCGGCGAGCTGCCGGTGGTGTAGTACAGGTTGGTATTGATGCTGTTGAGGATGTTGAAGTTCATGTCGTTCTTGCCGTAGGTGGCCGACATGTCCCAATTCCAGTCGCTCTCGGTGCTGCCCTTCAGGCCCAGCACCGCCGAGCGGTCGTTGGTGGGGTTGTAGATCTGCGGCAGGAACCCGTTCGGGTAGATCGCCTGCACGTTGCGCGCGGTGTTTTCAGCTGCGCGGTAGTAACCGTTGGAGGTGACTTCGCGCCGGCTCATGCTGAGGTGGCCGTACAGCTCCAGGTTCGGCGAGAACGCATAGCCGAACGCGGCCAGCCCCTGGTAGAACGTGGAGGCCGGGTCGCCGTGGCGCTGGTAGGGCACACCGCCCGGGTTGGGCGTGCCCGGCACGGTGGTGGCGCGGTTGGTGTTTTCGCCGCGGTTGGTGCTCATGGTGTTCTGGTAGTTCCAGGACAGCCGCACCCAGCCCGGAGCGGTATCGCCGCCGCTGCCGCCGAAGGGCAGGCCGACCGAACCGTCGATGCCGTTCTGCTCGCCATCGCCCTTGTCCATGATGCCGCCATTGATCGACACGCTATTGCTGCCGGCATCGGCGCCATGCTTGAGCACGATATTGACCACGCCGGCGATGGCATCGGAGCCGTATTGGGCCGAAGCGCCGTCACGCAGCACCTCGATGCGCGCGATGGCCGACATCGGCAGCGAGTTCAGATCGGCCGGTGCCGAACCGCGCCCGACGTACGGGTTGTAGTTGATCAGCGAGGAGGTGTGATAGCGCTTGCCGTCGACCAGCACCAGCACCGCATCCGGCGACAGCCCGCGCAGCGTGGCCGGGCGCGCAGCATCGTTGCCGTCGGAGATTGCCGGGCGCGGGAAGTTCAGCGAGGGCAGCAGCTTGCCCAACGCGGTGGCGATGTCGGTCGCGCCGGTGGCCTGCAGCGACTGCTCGGTGATGATGTCGATCGGCGATTCGGATTCGGCCACGGTGCGGTCGCTGACGCGTGTGCCGGTGACGATCAGCGTATCCAGGGTTTTCTGCGGCTGGTCAGGCTGCGATTGCGCACTGGCGGCAAACGTACAGACGGTGAGCGCGGCCGAGATCGCAAGCGAGAGTGCGTTGGAGGTGTGCATGGGAATGGAGACTCAAGGGGGATGATGGACGCAGCACTGCGCTGCGTGTGGTGCGGGGGAAGAGAACGGCGGACTGCGTGATCCGTGTCGCCTGCACGCAGCGCGTGTGCGCTGGCGGGATGGCGGGCACGGCAAGGACAACGGACTGCCACGCAGCGTCTGCTGCGTGGCGCATCCTTGCGAAATGAGGGGGGAACTTGCCCTGTCGCGACAATCGGACAGGGCGAGCGATGCTGCGGGCGTGCCGCCTGGTCTCAGCGACGTGGGGCGCGGCGATCGAGGTGCCGGTCGTTGCCGACCGGCACGTGGGGATTTACCACTTGTAGCTCACGTTGGCATACACCAGCGCGCCGTTGAAACCGAACGGCGAGGCGCTGCTGTACGGCAGGTAGGTGCGCGTGCCCAGGCCGGCTTCCTGGCGGTCGGGATACTCATTGAGCACGTTGTCGCCGCCGATGGTGAAGTTCCAGTCGTTCAACTTGTAGGACGCCGCCAGGTCCAACGTCCACTTGGCCGCATAGGTCTGGTCGCTGCCGGCGTTGGTGCCGAAGGTGCTGAACTCGCCCCAGCGCGTGGCGGTGCCGGTGAACGACCAGTTGCCCGGCGACCAGGTGCCGCCCAGGAAGAACTTGTCGCGCGGCGTGCCTTCGGTGATGCGGCCCAGTTCGGCGCGGCCGATGCGCACTGCACCCGGATCGATCGCTTCCAGCGCTGCCGGGTTGTCGGCGATCCGTTCCACGTCGGTCTTGTTGTAGTTGTAGCCGGAGGTCAGCTCCGCGCTGCCGCCGTCCAGGTTCCAGCGATAGGTGCCGACCGCATCCACGCCCTGGGTCTTGGTGTCCACCGCGTTGGTGAAGTAGCGCCCGCCACCGATGCCCGGGAAGCCATTGGCCTGCAGGTAGTTGCGCGCCGCATTGGAGGTGAGGTTTTCCGACAGCACGATGCGGTCATCGATCTCGATGCGATACGCATCGACCGTGATGTACAGGTTTTCGATCGGCTGCAGCACCACGCCAAGCCCGTAGTTCTTGGATTCCTCGGCCTTCAACGGCTCGGCGCCCAGTGCAATGGCGGCCGGGTTGTCGGTACGGAAGGTGCCGATCTCGAACGGGATCGCGGTGACCGTGCCGTTGGGCTGGGCCACGTTGAGGAACTGGGTGGCGATCGACTGGAAGTTCTGCTGCTGCAGCGACGGCGCGCGGAAGCCGGTGGAGGCAGTGGCGCGGACGGCCACCTTGTCGGAGAACGCATAGCGCAGCGACAGCTTACCGGTGGCGGTATCGCCGAAGTCGCTGTACTTCTCGTAGCGGCCGGCCAGCCCGGCGGAGAACTTGTCGGTCAGATCCGCTTCCAGGTCCACATAGGCCGAGTGGCTGTTGCGGTTGTAGTAACCGGCATCGGAGAGCTTGAAGCCCGGGAACACCTGTGCGCCCGGAATCAGCGTTCCGGCCGCAGATGGAATGCCGCCGTTGGCCGAGGATGCCGCATCGCCGGGCGACTGGTTGAACTTTTCGCCGCGCCATTCCGCACCGAAGGCCAGCGTGACCGGATACGCCAGGCCCCAGTCCAGGGTCTTGGTGAAGTCGGCATTGAGCACGTTCTGGGTCACTTCCAGCGTGCCGGCATGGAAGTTGGTCGGGCTGGCCAGCCCCAGGCTGTTGTTCAAGCTGTTGCGCACATCGAAGGTGAGATTGTTCTGGCCGTAGTTGTAGCTCAGATCGATGTTCAGGCCGCCTTCGGTGGAGGTCTTCAAGCCACCGACCCACGACACGTCCTTGCTGACGTTGTAGATCTGCGGCAGGAAGCCGTCCGGGTAGATTTCCGGGCGGTTGCGGTTGTCGCCGGCAAAGCGGAAGTAGCCGTTGGACAGCACCTCGCGGCGGCTGACCATGCCGAACGAGTAGAAGGTCAGGTAATCGGTGGGGCTGTATTCGCCATTGAACGAGATGGCGCCCTGGTCGATGTCCGGGTCGCCGTAACGCTGCTCCACGCGACCGCCGAACGGCAGTGCGCGGTTGGTCTGGTCCGAATGCCCGGCCTGCGCGGCCAGGTGCACCTTGCCGGTGCCGGCGAAGCTGAAACCGGCATCGCCGGATAATTGATACTGCTCGCCGTCGCCGGCGCTGTACTTGCCGTAGCGGCCATTGACGCTGCCGCCTTCGCCGCTGCCCTTGAGCACGATGTTGATCACGCCGGCGATGGCGTCGGAGCCGTACTGCGCCGACGCGCCGTCGCGCAGCACTTCGATGCGCTCCACCGCGGCGATCGGAATGGTATTGAGGTCGGCCGGCGACGAACCACGGCCCTGGGTGTCGTTGAGGTTGATCAACGCGGTGCTGTGGTAGCGCTTGCCGTTGACCAGCACCAGCACCTGGTCGGGTGACAGGCCGCGCAGCTGCGCCGGGCGCACTGCATCCGAGCCGTCGGAGATGGCCGGGCGGGGGAAATTCAACGAGGGGATCGCGCGTGACAGCGCGGTCGCCAGCTCGGTGGTGCCGGTCGATTCCAGCGCCTGCGGCGAGATGATGTCGATCGGCGATGCCGATTCGGCCACGGTGCGATCGGCCACGCGCGTGCCGGTCACGATCAGGGTATCGAGGGTTTTCTGGGTGGGAGCTTGTGACTGCGCAACTGCGCTTGAAGCGGAAAACGACAGTGCAAGAACAACGGCAACTGCGAGTGGACTGGTCTTGCAATTCATGCGGTGACAACTCCGAGTGGGGAACGGATGCATCGCAGGGGCCCCCTTCCCGGGCCGCGTCCGTTGCGGCAGCTGCGGTGCGTTCCCAACCATTGACCACGCATAACCGCATGTCAAATTTTGGTTATGTTGCGCTTGCAACCGTCATCGCAAATATGCTTATGAAAACGTTGCCAGCTTGCACCAGAGTGATGCGTCACTTGCACCCGACCTGCTGCTGCACGGGTTTTTTTGCACCATCATGGACATCGATAGCAGTTATGAAACTTCTGCATCAGAACGTGATTTGCACCGCATCAGCACTGCGTTGCGCAGGACCATGGAACACCGCTTCGATGTTGTTGCCATCTGGATCCAGGGCAAACGCTGCGTAATAACTCGGGTGATACGGGCGCACGCCCGGTGCGCCGTTGTCGCGGCCGCCGTGGGTGAGGGCGGCCTGATGGAACGCATGCACCATGGCGACATCGTGCGCCTGGAAGGCCAGATGGTGGCGGCCGGTGAGTACGCCTTGCGCCACCGTGTGGCGATCGGACACGAACAGCTCGTCGGCCCAGAAGAATCCCTCGCCTTCGCCACCGATCGGAATGCCCAGCACATCGAGCACGGCCTGGTAGAAACGTCGGCTCGCCGCCAGGTCGTGGACGACCAGATGCAGGTGGTCGATCAGACGGCCGCGTGAGAGTTGCGCTGCGTCCATGGTGGGTGCTCCATCAGGGTGGAAGCGCGTTGATACCACTGCGGCCGCCGGTGGCTCTTCACGGCGCATCGATGCCCGCATCTGGATGGCCTGCATCAGGAACGCCGCAAGCACGCCAGGCAAAAACGCACACGCCCCGGGCAAGCCGGGGCGTGTGGTCGAGCGTCAGGATGCAATCGTGCAGCGTGCCTGGGCACTAAGTGCCTGGCAACACCGCAGGCTAGGTCGCCGGGTTACCAGCGATAGTTGATGCGGCCGTACACGTAGGCACCATTGAAGCCGAACGGCGACAGGTTGCTGTACGGGAACTGCCCGCTGGTGGAGTTGGCAAAATTGTTCTCGTCCGGGTACTCGTCCAGCAGATTGTCCGCACCCAGGGTCAGCGTCCAGCGATCGATCTTGTAGCTGGCCGAGGCATCCACCACCCACTTGGCGCCGAAGGTCTGGTCGTTGATCGCCGCGGCCGGACGCGTGCTGTACTTGCCATAGCGCGTGGCACCCAGTGCCAGCGTCCAGTGCTCCAGGTTCCAGCTGCCGTTGACCAGGAACTTGTCGCGCGGGAAGCCTTCTTCGATGCGGCCGCGTTCGGTGCGGTCGATGCGCTCCAGGCTCAGCCCGTTGGCCGACAACGCGGCCGGATTGGCCGCGACACTGCGCACCTCGGTCTCCGAATAGTTGTAGCCGGCGGTCAGGTCCACGCTGCTGGCGGCCAGCTGCCAGCGGTAGCTGCCGACCACGTCCACACCGCGCGTGCGCGTGTCCACCGCGTTGGTGAAGTAGCGCCCGCCGTTGATGCCGAAGATGCCCTGCGCTTCGAGCAGGTTGCGCACGCCGGTGCCGGTGAGGTTGGACGACAGCACGATGCGGTCGTCCACGTCGATCTGGTACGCATCCACGGTGAGGTAGAGCGTATCAGTCGGCTGCAGCACCAGGCCCAGGCTGTAGGACAGCGAGGTCTCGGCATCCAGCGGCTCGGACCCCAGCGCACGCGCGACGGTGCTGTCGGCCGGGAAGGTGCGGATCTCGAACGGGTTCGGATTGCCGGCCAGGAAGGTGGTGCTGGTGGACTGGAAATACTGCTGCGCCAGCGACGGCGCGCGGAAGCCCGACGCCACCGTGCCGCGCAGCGCGACCCTGTCGGTGAACGCATAGCGGCCGGACAACTTGCCCGAGGCCTGGCTGCCGAAATCGTTGAAGTCTTCGTAGCGGCCGGCCAGGCCGGCGGAGAACTTGTCGGTGAAATCGGCTTCCAGATCCGCATACAGCGCGTAGCTGTCACGCGAATACTGCCCGGACACGCTCGGCGCAAACCCGCCGAAACCCTGCGCGCCACCGGCCAGCGTGCCGGCCTGGAAATACGAGCCCACTTCGCCCGGCGACTGGTTCCACTTCTCGTTGCGGTATTCGGCGCCGAAGGCCACCGTCACCGGATACGCCAGGCCCCAGTCGAAGCCGCGCTTGACGTCCAGGTTGACGATGTTCTGCGTGGTCTCCAGCGCGCCATCGTAGAAGGAGGTCGGCGAGGTCGGCCCCAGGCTCACGTTGAGCGTGTTGCGGGTGTGGAAATCGATCTTGTTGTAGCCGTAGTTGTAGCTGGCATCCCAGTCCCAACCGCTGGCCGTGGACCCGCGTACGCCGGCCACCAGCGAGCGGTCCTTGGCGTAGGTCTGGATTTCCGGCAGGAAGCCCTGCGGATAGACCGACAGGATGTTCTGGGTGCTGCCCGGCGCGCGGAAGAACGCGAACGAGGTGATGTCGCGGTTGCTGGCGGTGGCAAAGGCGTAACCGGTGATGCTGTCGCTGAAGGCGAACTCGGTATTGGCCGACACCGCCTGCGCGTTGACGTCCGGGTCGCCGATCTTGAACGCCTTCTGGCCCAACGCCGGCTGCGAGGCGCTGGGGGCGCCGGCATAGCCGCGCGCACGGTCAGTGGGGTCCTGCTGGTTGAGCTGGGCGGCCACATGCAGCCAGCCGCGCTCGTTGCCGTACGCCACGCCGGTGTCGCCGGACAGCTCGTAGTTGCTGCCGTCGCCGGCCGAGTACTGGCCGAAGCCGGCCTGCAGGCTGCCGCCCTTCTCCGCGCCCTTGAGCACGATGTTGACCACACCGGCAATGGCATCGGAGCCGTATTGTGCCGAGGCGCCGTCGCGCAGCACTTCCACGCGCGCGATCGCCGCCACCGGAATGGTGTTCAGATCCACCGCCGCGGCGCCGCGGCCGATGGTGCCGTTGAGGTTGAGCAGCGAGGAGGTGTGGCGGCGCTTGCCGTTGACCAGCACCAGCACCTGGTCCGGCGACAGGCCGCGCAGCTGCGCGGGGCGGATCGCGCTGGTGCCGTCGCTCAGCGCCGGGCGCGGGAAGTTCAGCGACGGCAGCGCGCGGGCCAGTGCGGTGGCCAGCTCCGAGGTGCCGGTGGCCTGCAGCGACTCGGCGCTGATGATGTCGATCGGCGATTGCGATTCGGCCACGGTCCGGTCGGACACCCGGGTACCGGTGACGATGACGGTGTCCAGCGTGTTGGCGGGCGCGCTGGCCGGCGTGGCGCTCTGGGCAAAGGCGGGGGAGGCGAGCAGCGCCGCAACCACGGCGGTTGCGAGCGAGGACAGCGGGTAATTCATGACAACTCCGAACGGGGGTCCAGGCAGGACCAGCAAGGCTGGGCAGGGTCTGGTCGCGGCGACGCGAAGGAACGACGGCCAGCCCGAAGGCGCTAATTATTCGTTAACGCTAGAATGGCGTCGCAGGAGTGCTGCTCATCTGCTCATTCCTTTTCGTTCTATCGGACTGTCCATCAATGATTTCCCTGCGCAACTTCTCCATGCGACGCGGCGAGCGTCTGCTGTTGTCCAACGTCGACCTGACCATGCATGCCGGCTACCGCGTCGGTGTGGTGGGCCGTAATGGCACCGGCAAGTCGAGCCTGTTCGCCGCGGTCAAGGGCGAGCTGGAGGCGGACAAGGGCGATGTCGACCTGCCCGGCAAGGTGCGCACCGCCAGCGTCTCGCAGGAAACCCCGTCGCTGCCCGATCCGGCGCTGTCGTTCGTGCTGGGCGGCGACATCGAGGTCTCCGCGATCCTGCAGGAAGAGGCCGCGGCCACCGCGCGCGAGGACTGGGAAGCGGTGGCCAATGCGCACCAGAAGATGGCCGAACTCGGCGCCTACGATGCCGAGGCGCGCGCCGGCAAGCTGCTGCACGGCCTGGGCTTCCCGGCCGACACCCATCACCGCGCGGTGTCCTCGTTCTCCGGCGGCTGGCGCGTGCGCCTGAACCTGGCGCGCGCGCTGATGATGCCCAGCGACCTGCTGCTGCTGGACGAACCGACCAACCACCTGGACATGGACGCGGTGCTGTGGCTGGAGCAATGGCTGCTCAAGTACCCGGGCACCTTGCTGCTGATTTCGCATGACCGCGAGTTTCTCGACAACGTGGCCACCCACACCCTGCACCTGCACGGCGGCACCGCCAAGCTGTACGTCGGCGGCTATACCGATTTCGAGCGCCAGCGCATCGAGCACCTGCGCCAGCAGCAGATCGCCCACGACAAGGAACAGGCCGAGCGCGCGCATCTGCAGAGCTTCATCGACCGCTTCAAGGCGCAGGCCAGCAAGGCCACCCAGGCGCAGAGCCGCATGAAGCGCCTGGCCAAGATGGCCGGCACCGAAGCGGTCCGCGCCGAGCGCGAGTTCCGCATCCAGTTCGCCCAGCCCAATCGGCTGCCGTTTTCGCTGATCCGGTTGAATCATGCGGCTTGCGGGTATGCGGCTGCGCCGCGGGAGCCGGGAATCGGGAATGGGGAATCGCAAAAGCGCGGGTCCAGCGATGCCATCACCGTGCTGCACGATGTCGGGTTCGGGCTGGAGGCGGGTGACCGGATCGGATTGCTGGGACCCAATGGTGCGGGTAAGTCCACGCTGGTGAAGACGCTGGTGGGCGAGCTTGCGCCGCTGTCGGGCGAGCGCAGTGCGCATCCGGACCTGCGGATCGGCTACTTCGCCCAGCACACGGTGGAGTCGCTGCACGAGGGCCAGTCGCCGATGGATCACTTCCGCGAGCTGTCGCCGGATGGCGCCAACCAGGCGTTTCGCGACTTCCTGGGCAAATGGAATTTCGCCGGCGACCGTGCCTTCGAGGTGGTGGATGGTTTTTCCGGCGGCGAGCGCGCGCGTCTGGCGCTGGCGCTGATCGCCTGGCAGCAGCCGAACGTGCTGCTGCTGGACGAACCGACCAACCATCTGGACCTGGAAATGCGCGAGGCACTGGCCGAAGCGTTGAGCGACTTCGAAGGTGCGATCGTGATGGTCTCGCATGACCGCCATCTGATCGGCCTGGTCTGCGACAGTTTCTGGCGCGTGGCCGATGGCGTGGTCGAGCCGTTCGAAGGCGACCTGGACGAATACGCCGCCTGGCTGCGCAGCCGCCCGGCCGCCCAGGGCACCAAGCAGAAGATGGCCGAAGTGGCGCCGACACCGCCACCGCCGACCAAGCCGCTGCCGCCGAAGAAGGCCGTCAACCCACACAAGCTGGCCAGCGCCGAAAAGCGCGTCGGCGAACTGGAAGCGGCGTTGGCGGCGCTGGACCGCGAGCTCGCCAACCCGGGCAACTATGCCGACAGCGAGAAGATGGCTGTGCTGGGCCGCGACCGCGAGGCCACCGCACAGCAACTGGCGGCTGCGGAAGCGGCGTGGATGGAGCTGATCGAGGGGGTGTAGCAGCGGGGTCGCGGTGATGGGGCTGGTGATGGTGCCTTTTGATCGCTGGTGCAAGAGGGCGAAGGTGATGGAAGTAGGCTTCGCGCCCGTACCCTCATCCAGCGCTACGCGCCACCTTCTCCCAGCGGGAGAAGGGAGCAAGCCGCAGCTCTGGTGATTAAGCCCCTCTCCCTGCGGGAGAGGGGTTGGGGTGAGGGTACGACGGAAGACAGCCATCTCGATGGAAGGGCTGGGTGAGGTGCGGCGCAGCCATCTCACAAGAGAGGCAGCGTCGCGTGCACGCAGGCAACCGGCCCGGGAACGCATCCAGCGTCACCCCGGCGTTTGCTCCACCAACAACCACGCAAGAAACCTGCGCCCAGCCTCGCTCTCCGCCCGCGAGCGCAGCCGCGTCAGCCAATAACGTCCAGCGTCGATCTGGATCGGAAACGGGCACACCAGGCGCCCGGCATCCAGGTCCTGGCGAAACATCGGCAGCGGCAATAACGCCACACCGATACCGGCCGCCGCGGCGCTGGCCAGGGTCAACGAGGAATCCAACATCGCCCCGCGTGCGGCGATTTCGGCCACACCCGCGGCACGAAACCACTGCGGCCATTCGTCCTGGCGATACGAGCGCAATAACGGCAGCTGCGCCAGATCGGTCGGCGTGCGCAAGCCACGTGCCAAGGTCGGCGCACACACCGGCGCGAACGGCGCCTCCATCAACGCCTCGGCAATCTGCCCCTGCCAGTCGCCATCGCCAAACCGGATCGCCAGATCCAGGCCTTCGCCGGCCAGGTCGACGCGGTTGTTGTGAGTCGACAGGCGCAGCTCGATCTCCGGATGCGCCGCATGAAAGGCATCCACGCGCGGCAGCAGCCAGCCAGTGGCGAAGGTGCCCACCACGCCGACGCTGAGCACCTCGCGATAGCGGCCATCGGCAAAGCGCTCCAGGGTGGCGGCAATGCGATCGAAGGCCTCGGCCAGCACCGGCGCCAGCGCCGCGCCCTCGTCGGTGAGTGCCACCCCGCGCGGTAGCCGATGGAACAGGCTGCTGCCCAGCTGCTGCTCCAGCGCCTTGATCTGGTGGCTGAGTGCGGCCTGGCTGACGCACAGCTCGCTCGCCGCACGGGTCAGGTTCTGGTGGCGTGCGGCGGCCTCGAAGGCGCGCAAGGCGTTGAGCGGGAGGCGAGGGCGTGGCATGCGCAGAGATTAGTTCAATTCATGCCAGGGATCGAAACATCGCGATACTCCGGCGGCCGCCCCGGGCCGATACTGCGGGCTCTGATCGGGAGGCTGGTCCATGTTGAAGCGTCGACAATTCCTGTGCGCAACCGGCGCGAGTGTGCTGCTTGCAGCGTCCAGGCCCCTACGGGCCGTCAGTCCGGTGGCGTCTGCAGCGGTTGAGTTGCGAGAGGCATGGGCCGGGATCGAACGCAGGAGCGGCGGCCGCCTGGGCATCTGCCTGCTCGACAGCGCCACCGGCAGGCGCATCGGCCAGCGTGAGGACGAGCGCTTCCCGCTGTGCAGCACCTTCAAATTTGTATTGGCTGCGGCGGTGCTGCAGCGGGTGGACAAGGGCGAGCTGACCCTGGGGAAACGGGTGAAGATCCGCGCCGCCGACATGCTTGAACATGCCCCGGTCACCGAGCGCCATGTCGGCGGGTCGCTGAGCGTGGCCGAGCTGTGCCGGGCCACGATGATCCATAGCGACAACCCGGCCGCCAACCTGCTGTTTCCGCTGGTGGGCGAGCCGGCCGGACTGACCGCCTTCCTGCGCGGCATCGGCGATGCGCACACGCGCAGCGACCGCCACGAGCCGGAGATGAACCGGTTCGCCCCGGGCGACCCGCGCGACACCACCACCCCGGCGGCAATGGCCGCCACCTTGCGCACCCTGCTGCTGGGCGACGCGCTGCAGCCGGCCTCGCGCAAGCAGTTGACCGACTGGATGATCGACAACCGCACCGGCGATACCTGCCTGCGCGCCGGCCTGCCGCGCGGCTGGAACATCGGTGACAAGACCGGCAGCAACGGCAGCGACACCCGCAACGACATCGCCATCCTGTGGCAGCCAGGACGCCAGGCACCGCTGCTGCTGACCGCCTATCTCAATGGCGCAACGGTCGATGCTGCCGCACGCGATGCAGCGCTCAAGGCTGTTGCTGCCGCGGTCGCGATGACGGGCGCGGGGTTCACCGACGACGCGTTCCAGCGCGAGTGGCGCACGCTGACAGCGGTCACGCCGCGCTGAGTTTTCTCAACCGGGCGCGCCGATCACCAGCGGCTCGTCCTGCTGCAGCCGCGCCGGCCCGCCCATGGCCGGGTCGCTGACGCTGTCTGCGCCGGTTTCGATGCGCCCGGCAAGCCGCTGCGCTGCACCGTCGTGCGTCACCCACAGGTCGTACCAGCCGCCGGTTGCTGCTGCCTGCCAACGGCGTCGTTCGGTGGCGCCGGGTGCAATGCGCAGGCGTTCGTGCGGTTGCGCGGTGGCATACGCGCCCGGCTGCAGCTCCACCTGCACCGCAGTGCTGCCGGCATTGCGCAGCGCTAGGGACACGGCCGCGCGATCGTTCGCATCCTGGGTGATCTCGGCCACCAGTAACGGTGCGCCCGGATCTCCGCAATAGTGACGATGGAAGCCATTGGGGCCGATCAACCACAGGTCGTAACGGCCATCGCCGGTGGCCCACGTGCCATCCACTGCCGCGCCGTTCCCCACCGTATAACGACGCGGAATTGCGGCAAGATCGAGGCGGTTGTAGACGTGCAGGACCACCGCCGCGCCAGCGTTTGACATGCGCAGCTTCACCTCGCCACGCTCAGGCAGATAAGCCAGTTCCACGCTGGGGCGATACGGCAGCGCCCGCGAACGGCGTGTACCGAACGGCTGCTGCGGCGATTGCAACGTGGCCGGCAACGGCGGCAGTGCGTGTTCGCGCAGGGCTGCCGCGCGCGCTGCGGTAGCGCTGACATCGGGCAACGCCGCGACGAAGGGGCGCGCATCGGCATTGCGGAAGTCGAATGCACCGGCGAGGTCACCGCACACCGCGCGCCGCCACGGCGTGATCTCCGGCGCGGGCACGCCGAAGCGGCGTTCCAGCAGGCGCAATACCGAGGTGTGGTCGTACACCTGCGAATCCACCCAGCCGCCGCGGCTCCACGGCGAGATCACGTAGAGCGGCACGCGCGGGCCCAGGCCATAGGGACGGCCGCGCAGCTCGGGCAGATCCACCTTCTGTTCGCCCGGTGCCGGGTGGCGATGGTAGTCGTCGTCGGTAGCGATGCTCGATGCGCCGGCAAGGCCGCCGGCCGCGCGCGGGTCCGGCGAAGGTGGCGCCGGCGGCGGCATGTGATCGAAGAAGCCGTCGTTCTCGTCGAACATCAACAGCAGTGCGGTGCGGCTCCACACCTGCGGATCGGCGGTCAGCGCATCCAGCACACGCGCGGTGTAGGCCGCGCCCTGCGCAGGGCTGGACGGATCCGGATGCTCGCTGCCGGCCGCATCGGCGATGACGAAACTCACCGATGGCAGGCGCCCGCCCAGCACATCGGCGCGTAGCTGCTCCACACCTCGCGTGCTGATACCACGCGCGCGCAGTTGCGCATCGTGGCCGGGCGCGTTGCGGTAGGCCTGCCGAAACGCCTCGAACCCGGCCAGCGGGTTGTCGGTGAAGTTGTCGGCCATGTCCTGATAGATCTGCCAGGACACGCCAGCGCGTTGAAGCTGCTCGACGTAGGTCGTCCAGCGATACGGCTCGGCAAAACCGCCCAGCTCCGGGAAATTGTCGTGCGAGTTGCCGATCACCGGCCCGCCGGCGCGCCCCTGCGGGTCGTTGCCGCCGCTCCACAGAAACACGCGATTGGAATTGGTGCCGGTCTGGATCGAGGCGTGGTACGCATCGCAAATGGTGAAGGCGTCGGCGAGCGCGTACTGGAACGGAATATCCGCGCGCCGGTAATAGCCCAGCGCGTGGTCGTGCTTGGCCGCGGCCCAGTGCCCGAGCCGGCCGTGATCCCAGGCGCGTTGCGCATCCACCCAGCTATGCGGCGTGCCTTGCACGCGCATGAAGCCGAATTGTGCTGCGGTATCCAGCGCAAACGGCGTCAGCCATTGGCGGCCGTCTTCGCTGGGTTGCAGCCACACCGTGCGCGCGGGCGCGCCCGGCAGCGGCGGCGCGGGAATGGGGAAACGATCGCCGAACCCGCGCACGCCGGGCAGGGCGCCGAAGTAATGATCGAAGGCGCGGTTTTCCTGCATCAGGATCACCACATGCTGCAGATCTTCCAGCGTGCCGGTGCGGCGATCCGGCGCGATGGCGGCGGCCCGCGCGATGCTGGGCGGCAGCAGCGCGGCGGCGGCGCCGGCAAGCCCGGTCTGCAGAACGCGGCGGCGGGGAAGGTCGATCATCGTGTCACCTGGTTGGCGCGCCAATCCTGTCGGCGCTGGAGCGGGCCGAGCGTACCCAACGCGTCAGCGCATGTGTTCTGGCGCGTGCGTGCACAAGCGCCAATGCCGTCCCTTTGCAGGTGCGCAGGAGACAATGCAGGGAGCGGATCGGTCGTGTGCCTTTTCCCCGATCCGCTCCCCATTACTGGAAATCCTATCGCCTGTCGGGCAGCGGTGCGCGCTCTACGCTAGAGATCCAGCGTCACGGTCAGCCCGACCGTGCGCGGCGCGCCGATGAACGCGCTGTCGCTGCCGTCCACGCCTTCCAGGTAGCGCTTGTCGGTGAGGTTGCTGACGTTGAGCGCCAGCTGCAGGCCCTTGAGCTGCGACGACAGTTGCGACAGTTCCACGCCCAGGTTGGCATCGAAGGTGGTCACGCCATCGAGTGCCGCACGGTTGGAGGCGTCCAGGTAGCGCTTGCCCAGGTAGCGCCCGGACACACCGAAGCGCCACGCCTGGCCGCGCCAGTCCGCCGACACCACCAAGGTGTTGCGCGGTTGGCCGATCACCTGCGCACCGGGGGTGATCTCCAGCGCGGTGTCGCGCGCGGCATCGCCGCTGCCCAGGTAATCGGCCTTGTTGTAGGTATAGGCACCGTTGATGCGCCAGCCGTTGTCCCAGCCATAGCCGAGCGCCGCTTCCATGCCGCGCGCATGCACGCCGCCGAAGTTCTCGTACACGCCATCGGTTTCGCCCAGGTAGTCGATGCCGGTGACGAAGTTGGCCGGCACATAGACGATGCGGTTGTCGAAGCGGATGTCGTACAGCGTCACGCTGCCGGTCAACGGCCAGCGGCTCAGGCGCAGGCCGAGTTCGACGTTGTCGGCGGTTTCCGGTTGCACCCGGCTCAGCGCGACCGGGTCGGTTTCGCCCAGCACGCCGGAGGGAATCGCGGCGAAGTTCTGCGAATACCCGGCAAAGGCTTCCAGGCCCTGCATCGGGGTGGTCCAGGTCAGGCCGGCCGACAGCAGCGGGTCCGAGTGCGAATCCGACTCCACATGCTGCGCATCGCCGATGCGGCGGTCGCGGGTCTGGTCGACGAAGAACTGCTTGACGCCCACGCGCCAGGCGAAGGCGCCGTAGCGCATCACGTCCTCGACGTAATACATCTGCTCGTCGGTCTGGTAGTCATCCTTGAACTGCACCCAGTACGGCTGATGATCGAAGCCGATGTTGGTGCCGACGTTGAGCAGGCGATGCCAGTCGCGGGTGACGCTACGGTCGTAACGTTCCAGCCACGCACCGGCGCGCACGGTGTTGTCGATGGCGCCCAGATCCGCGCGCCATTCCACGTCGGCCATCGCGCCGGCGCGGTGGTTGTCGTAGTGGCTGTGGCGATACGACTGCACCGGCACCGAACCGGCCGGATAGCAGGCCGGGTTGGATTCGGCCGGCAGCGCATCGCTGCCGGCGCAACCGGCCAGCATCGTCGCGGCCGCGCCGCCGGGCGTGAGGTAATACAGCTTGCCCAGGTCGCTGCCGGCATACACGGTGTTGCCGCCACGCGCTTCGGATTCCGCTGCGCCGGCGCCGTCGTTGGTGACATCCACCAGATACGGCGGAATCCAGTCGCCACGGCCCTGCATGCGGTGCGCGTAGCCGGTCAGCGTGGTCTTGAAGCCAGTGCCGCCATCGAAGGCGCCGCGCAGATAGCCAAAGGTGTTCTTGCGCAGCGCGCGCGAGCCGGAGCGATAGTTCTGGTCCAGGTACGGAATGCCGGTGAGCGTGCCGGTCAGCAGGTCGTGCTCGGGGTCGCGCGCGAACTGTTCGGGCGTCACGCTGGTGTATTCGGATTCGTCGGCATCGTCGTAGGACGCGTAGCCGCTGAGCGTCCACTTGTCCAACACGCTGACGAACTTGCCGGCCAGGTGGTCGCGGCGGGTGTGGCCGCTGCCGTCGATCCAGTCGTCGTTGCGTGCCGACGAGCCGCTGACCCAGGCGCGCGTGTTGCCGCCGAGCAGGCCGGTGTCGTAGCGCGCGTAATACTTGCGCGCCTGGTTGTCGCCGATGCCGCCGATCACGCGCACGCGCTGCTCTTCCAGCGGATCGCCGGTGAGGTAGTTCAAGGTGCCACCCAACGCTTCGTTGGAGCGCGAGGCGATGTCGGCGGTGCCCTGGCTGACTTCCACTGTTTCCAGGTCCGGCATGTCGATGAAGCGGTTGGCCTTGGAGCCGCCGCCATAGGCCGAACCGCCGTTGGGCACGCCATCGATGGTGGTGCCGATCTGCTGGGTATCGCGATTGCTGACGAAGCCGCGCATGCTGATCTGGGTGCCCCAATCCGACGAGCCGAAGGCATCGGCCTCGGTCACCACCACGCCGGGCAGTTCGTTGAGCGCATCGTTGACGCTGCCCAGCACGAACTGGCGGTCCAGCATCTCCTTGCTGACATTGGTCTTGGAATACGTCATCGCCTGGCCGACCACCTGCACCTGATCCAGCGTGGACACCTGCTCGCCAGCGGTGCCCGGTTCGGCCGCGGACGGGCCAGTCGCTGCGCCATCGGGGGCTTGCTGTGCGTAGGCGGGCAGGGTGAGCGGAACCAGTAACAACGCGAGCGTGGCCGGATGGCGCACGCGCGAGGAGGACGTCGAATCCATTGCAATCCAACAAGCGGGGAGGTCCGCAAAGACTGCCGCGCTTGCATTGCGTGATGATGACCGCGCAAAAGGTGTGGTCGGGATCACTGGATGGTTCTACTACGCCCTGCCGCAAGAACGATTGCGGGCTAGCGCCGTCTGCATGCTTTTCGCGTTGGGTCGTTGAACGATACCTCCGGAGCTGCGTGTCATACCGTGGGCTATTCATTCAAAGACAGGCGATGCGAGTCGTCGCGTCGTTGGAGGGTGGTCAAGTGCTTGGGTCAAAAGCTCAGGTCTTCGAGGGCGCGGCGCCCCCACCGCTTGCGGGACACGCCGTGAACCCATCCCTGGGGGCTCGGTGGCGGCATCCATGCCGCCACACGGTCCCGCAACCGGCAAGGACGCCGCACCAGACAGTTGGTCGGCGCTCACTTGAAAAACTGTCTGTAGTGAGGCTTGCACCAGACGTGGAGTCGATGCGTCATGATCGATCAAGGCGTATCGAGCACCGCTCTTACCTTGCGCACCGACCATCCCGACAGGTCCTTGCCCGCCCACCGTCGCGGGACCTTACGCGGCATGGATGCCGCGTAAGAGCCTCCATGGACAGATTCACGGCGTGTCCCGCGATGGTGGGCGGGCAAGGGCCCTGCAGCCAAGCCGCAGATCATCGGCTCTACAGATGATCTACACGGCCTTCTATCAACTGCTCTGTCTTGCGGTGTGTCCCGCGACCGTGGGCGGGCAAGGGCCCCGCGGCCAAGCTTCAGATCATCGGCTCTACAGCTGATCTACACGGCCTTCTAGCTGCTCTGTCTAGCGGCGTGTCCTGCGACCGTGGGCGGGCAAGGGCCCGCAGCCAAGCCGCAGATCATCGGCTCTGCGACCGATGCCCGCGAAACGGGGGCGTTAGCCGCTCCTGGCGTGCGGCGGTGCTTCGGCCTGCTGCGTTTCCGGCATCAACTCCAACGCCGATGGAGTGGTGCGCAGCATCGGGCGGAAAGAGATCGGGTGGATGCGGCGGCGCGTGAAGCGCAGCAGGCGTGCCAGGGTAAATCCGGCCAGTGCCAGCAGCATCACCGCGAAATAGACCGGGAGCGCGGCAGGGCCGAATTTCTGCATCGCGCCACCGGCCAGGGCCGGACCGATCGCCGCGCCCACGCCATGTACCAGCAGCAGGCTGCTGCAGCCGGAGAGCAGATCTTCGCGCGGCAGGTAATCGAGCATGTGTGCCACCGCGAACGGATACAGCGAGAACGCCAAGCCGCCGTACACGAAGAACAGCACGAACAGCAGCTGGGTCTGTGCCTGCACCATCGGCACCGCGGCGGCGATCGCGATGCCGGCCGCCAGCATGCTGATCGTGACCAGGCCGATGCGCCGGTCATGGCCATCGCTGATGCGCCCGATCGGCCACTGCAGCACTGCACCGCCGATGATGGCGGTGAGCATGAACATCGCCACGCCGTCGGCATCCAGCCCGATGCGGTCGGCGTACACCGGCAACAAGCCCCAGAACGCCCCCATTGCCAGACCCGACAATCCCGCGCCGATGGTCGCCACCGGGGCCCACGCGTACAGCGTCTTGAGGCGCAGGCGCGACACGTGCGGCACCTCGGGCGGAATCAGGCGCGTGGTCATCACCGGCATCACTGCCGCGCAGATCAGGATCGCCGTCAGCGTGAACATCGCCGGTGCGCCCGCATCGCCTGCGGTGAGCAGGATCTGGCCCAGCGCCAATGCCGACAGATTGATCGCCATGTACACCGAAAACACCCGGCTGCGCCGGCGCGCGTCCGGCTCGGCGTTGAGCCAGCTCTCGATCACCGTGTACAGGCCGACCAGCGCCGCGCCGGTGACCAGCCGCAGCAATCCCCAGCCCCAGGCGTTCAACCAGATCGGATGCAGCAGCACCGCGATCGCCGCCAGCGCCGCGTAGAACGCGAATGCGCGGATATGCCCGATGCGCCGAATCAGCGGCGGTGCGAAGAAGGTACCGAGAAAAAAGCCGGCGAAATACCCGGACATGATCAGGCCGAGCGCACGCGCATCGAAACCGGCCTGGCCACCGCGCACGGCAAGCAGGGTGCCGAGCAGCCCGCTGCCGGTCAGCAGCAGGGCAACGCCCAGCAGTAAGGCAGTCAGCCGCAACATGGATGCGGTCCTCGTGGGGGAAGAGGCGCGTCGATCACCTGTTTGAGTGTAGCAGCCCGTGTCGCGCGGCTTGACCCAAGCCAGCTGGCTTTCGGCGTTCGATACCAAGTGGTTGGCTGTAGTTCGTCGCGAAGCCTGGATGGTTGACGTTCCGGATGACGGCCCCACCTGCCTGCGCAGTTCGCACGGTCACGCCGCCCCGTCGCGCACTCGGTGCCCAGGCCGGCGACCGTCGGCATGCGCGCGCACGCCTTGCAGTCTGCCGACGGAGCCGCGATGCCGGGCGCCCATCGGGCGCACGGGCGGGCGCGCAGCGATCACCGGTCGATGTTTCTCGCCGGCAACGTGCGCGCGTGGTCAAGCGCAGCTGCACCACTGCACCTGCCTGCCCGCATCCGTCTAGAATCTGCGCCCCTGCATCGTCTTCAGCTGATCCTGCCATGCCCATCTACGGTTTCCAGTGCACCACCTGCGGCCACGCCTTCGACCGCCTGCAGAAGATGGCCGACCCCGATCCGCAGACCTGTCCGGCCTGCGCGGCGGCCACGATCAAGCGCCAGATCACCGCGCCGTCGTTCCGGCTGTCCGGTAGCGGCTGGTACGAGACCGATTTCAAGTCGGCGGGCGAGAAGAAGAAAAACCTCAGCGAGAGCAGTAGCGCCGGTGGCGATGCCAAGCCGGCCGCCGCCGCCGAGAGCAAGCCCGCGGCAAAGCCCGCGGCCGACCCTGCCTGAGCCGGGTCAGCGCGCCGCAACGACGGGCGGTGCCGGGCAGCGGCTGGCAGTGCTGAAGCCGCATCCCCCGTCCCGACCCGTAAGCGGCGCGCGTACCTGCTGCCTCAACGCGCCTCGAAGCGCGCCCGGCAGCCATCGTTGACCCACAGCGTCGCGCGGCGGTCGTCGTACCCCCAGCTGCGGCCTTCTTCGCAACGGGTGTCGGACAGCTGGCGGGTCAGCACCGGGCGGCCATAGCGGCCATCCCAGCCGCAGGTGCGCAGGCGGCGGTCGTCACTGGCGCAGGTGATGGCGTAATCGTTGCGCGGGCGGTCGTCGCGGCCACCGTCGCCGCCGTCACCCCGGCCCCAGCCGCCGCCGCGTGCCTGCGCAAACTCGCCCCGGCAGCCGTCGTCCACCCAGATCCGGCCCCCGTCCTGGCGCCAGTTGCGGCCTTCCACGCAGGGCGTGTTGGACAGTTGGCGCACCAGCATGGCGCGGCGCCAGCCGGTGTCGCAGATCTTCTGGCGCTGGTCGTTGCTCTCGCAGCGCACCGTACCGGCGACCCCGCCACCGCCGGGGCCAGTGTTGCCGCCCCAGCCGCCACCGCCGTTGCGACCATCGACAAAGCGCCCACGGCAGCCATTGTCGACCCAGACCCGGCCGCGGTCGCTGCCCCAGTTGCGGCCTTCGATGCAGCGGGTGCCGGAGATGTTTTCGACCAGCACCGCGCGGCCGCGGAACGGCGTATCGCACTCACGGCGACGGTTGTCGTTGCTGGAGCAGGTGATGCTGGGGCCGTTCCAGCCACGGTCCTGCGCGGCGACAGGCGCACTGGTCAGCAGGCCGGTCAGGGTGATCAGGCCGAAGCCGGAGAGCAGCAGGGCGGTGCGCAGCATCGTGTCGTCCTTGGTGCGGAAGGGTCTGGCGCCTATTCAGCCGGGCGCTGACTTAAGCGGCCATGAGCGCCTGCGCATTTGCTCCTGTCGCCCGCCGGCCCCAGAATATCCGGCTCTCCGGCGCCGTCCTGCGTCGGGTTTTCAGCGGAGCTTTCGATGCGTACCCACTTCTGCGGCCTGGTCGATGAGACCTTGATCGGCCAAACCGTCACTCTCGCCGGCTGGACCGACGTGGCCCGCAACCTGGGCGGGGTGTGCTTCATCGACCTGCGTGACCACGAAGGCATCGTGCAGGTGACGGTGGAACCGGTGGCCGGCGACGACGCCAGCGCCGAGCTGTTCAAGGTGGCCGCCAGCCTCGGCTACGAGGACGTGTTGCAGGTCGAAGGCGTGGTGCGTGCGCGTCATGCGGTCAACGACAAGCTGCGCACCGGCAAGGTGGAAGTGATCGCCACCCGCATCAGCATCCTCAACAAGGCTGCGCCGCTGCCGTTCCACGCGCATGAAAACCCGGGCGAGGAAACCCGCCTGAAGTACCGTTACCTGGATTTGCGCCGTCCGGAAATGCAGCGCATGCAGCGCACCCGCATCAAGCTGGTGCAGGCGCTGCGCCGGCACCTGGACGCACGCGATTTCCAGGACATCGAAACCCCGATCCTGACCAAGGCCACCCCGGAAGGCGCACGCGACTTCCTGGTGCCGGCGCGCATGCATCCGGGCGAGTTCTATGCGTTGCCGCAGAGCCCGCAGCTGTTCAAGCAGATCCTGATGGTGGCCGGCTTCGACCGCTACTACCAGATCGCACGCTGCTTCCGCGACGAAGCGCTGCGCGCCGACCGCCAGCTGGAATTCACCCAGCTGGACATGGAATTTGCCTTCGTGCGCGAGCGCGACGTGCAGGATTTCGTCGAAGACATGATCCGCGCCATCTTCGCCGAAGTGGTGGAGGTCGAACTGGCCGCGCAGTTCCCGCGCATGACCTGGGCCGAGGCGATGCGTCGCTATGGTTCGGACAAGCCGGACCTGCGCATCGGGCTGGAGCTGGTCGACGTGGCCGAGCTGGTCAAGGCCAGCGAATTCCCGGTGTTCACTGCCGCCGCCAATGACGCCGACGGCCGCGTGGCCGCGCTGCGCATCCCCGGTGGCGCCACGCTGAGCCGCAAGCAGATCGACGACTACGCCGCGCACGCCGCCAAGTACGGCGCCAAGGGCCTGGCCTACATCAAGCTGTCGGAGACCGGCGAGGTCAGCTCGCCGATCGCCAAGTTCTTCGGCGAAGAGGCCTTCGCTGCGCTGCTCAAGCACGTCGGTGCGGCCAATGGCGACATCGTGTTCTTCGGCGCCGGCCGCTACAACACCGTGTCCGACTTCATGGGCGCACTGCGCCTGAAGGCCGGCAAGGAGTTCAATCTGGTCGCCGATGGCTGGGCGCCGCTGTGGGTCACCGATTTCCCGATGTTTGAGTGGGACGAGGAGGCGCAGCGCTACGTGGCCCTGCATCACCCCTTCACCGCGCCGGCGGTGGACGACATCGCCGACCTGCGCGCCAATGCCCGCACCGCGGTCTCGCGTGGTTACGACATGGTGCTCAACGGCAACGAGATCGGCGGCGGTTCGATCCGTATCCACCGCCCGGACATGCAGAGCGCGGTGTTCGAGCTGCTCGGCATCGGCGCCGAGGAGGCGCGTGCCAAGTTCGGCTTCCTGCTCGATGCGCTGAACTACGGCGCCCCGCCACACGGCGGCATCGCCTTCGGCATCGACCGCATCGCGGCATTGATGGCCGGCACCGAGTCGATCCGCGACGTCATCCCGTTCCCCAAGACCACCGGCGCGCAGGACCTGATGACCGACGCCCCGTCGCCGATCGCCGCCGATCAGCTGGCCGAAGTGCACGTGCAGGTACGCCCCAAGCAGGCCTGACCTGCCACACACGGCCACGCCAGCGCGTGGCCGTGCAGCTGATACGCCGCGCCGCGCCGCCCAGCGTGTCGCATGCTTAGATGCGGTGGCGCGCTGCACATCTGCCGAACTGGCGGTGTCCTCAGCCGAGGCGCGCCCTGCCGCAACCGCGACGCAGGGCCGCGCTCCTCGCGCGCCCTCGACAATCCACTGCGAGCGGTCCGCACACGCGCGCCCCGGAAACGCGGATCCCGGATGCTTTCCCGCTTCCCGCTTCCCGCTTCCCGCTTCCCGCTTCCCGCTTCCTGCTTCCCGCTTCCTGCTTCCTGCTTCCTGCTTCCCCATTCCCCATTCCCCATTCCCCATTCCCCATTCCCCGCTTGCGGCAACGAAGCCGCATGCGGGGAATGGGGAATGGGGAATGG
>NZ_QEZH01000024.1:0-73993 GCF_003993515.1 Xanthomonas sp. BRIP62415 | reverse complement strand
GCACCCACTCGCGGCCGGCCCCCGCAAGCCGCCAGCGCCAGTCCCCAGCTCGCAACCCGCTTTTCCCGATTCCCGATTCCCCGCCCCACCAATATGCGAAACTGACACGATGACAATCGTTCTCATCGCGTTCGCCTTGTATCTGCTGGCCACGGCGCTGCTCACCCGGTCGGTGCTGCGTGATGGCAACCAGGCGCCTGCACGCTGGCTGATCCCGGCGCTGGCGGCCGTAGCGGTGCACGCCGGGTATCACGTGCTGGTGGCACTGCGCACCGCCGGCGGGCCGGACATGCATTTCTTCGCAGCGCTCTCGCTGAGCGGCCTGGGCATGGCCGCGCTGACGGCGGTGTTCGGCGCGCGCGGGCGCATGGCGGCGGTGGGCGTGGTGGTGTTCCCGCTGTCGGCGATCCTGCTGGCCTGCTACCACGCCTACGGCCACGAACCGAGCTCGGACCTGGGCTGGCGGCTGGAACTGCATGCGTGGATGGCGCTGCTGGCCTATGCCACGCTGGGTATCGCCGCGTTGCTGGCGATCATGCTGTGGCTGCAGGAGCGGGCCCTGCGCCGGCGCGATTTCCACACCTGGCTGCGCGCGCTGCCGCCGTTGACCGAGCTGGAGACGCTGCTGTTCCGCACCATCACGGTGGGCTTCGTGTTGTTGAGCCTGACCCTGCTGACCGGCCTGCTGTTCGTGCAGGACTTCCTGGCGCAGCGGCTGCTGCACAAGACCGTGCTCAGCATCCTGTCGTGGATCGTGTTCGGTGCGCTGCTGATCGGCCGCTGGCGCAACGGCTGGCGCGGCACCAAGGCGGTGCACTGGACGCTGACCGCGATGGCGCTGCTGGTGTTGTCGTTCTTCGGCAGCAAGTTCGTGATCGAACTGGTGCTGGGTCCGCGCTGATCGGCCTGGCTTCAGGCGCGCCGCGGCCTCACCGTCGCTGCGATCCCCGCGCTCAGGCGTCCAGCGCAGCGCTCACCACCGCCCAGGGCTGATCCGGCCCCGGGTCGGCGAAGTGATAGGCGATGCGGCGGCGGTAGACCTGCCCGGGCCGCAGGATCGTCGACGGGAAGTGGGGGTGATTGGGCGCATCCGGGTAGTCCTGCGGCTCCAGGCAGACGCCGCGGCCGAGGCCGGGATGGTGGTCGTCCAGATGCTGGCCTTCGTAGAGTTGCACCGCCGGCGCGTCGCTGCTGATGCGCAGCGCCACGCCACTGTGCGGCGAGTACAGCTCGGCCACGCACTCGGCCCCGGCGGCCAGCACCAGGCATTGGTCGTAGCCCTTGCCCAGCACCACCTGCGGGTGCGATGGGTCGATATTGTCGGCCAGCGCCGCCGCATGGCGGAAATCGAACGGCGTGCCGGCGACCGAGGCGATCTCGCCGGTCGGGATCGATTCGGCATCCACCGGCAGATAGCGATCGGCCGGCACGCGCAGCACCTGCAGCGCGGCGCGCCGATGCGGGTTGCCGGAGAGATTGAAGTAGGGGTGATGGGTCAGGTTCAACGGGGTGGCGGCATCGCATTGCGCCTCGAAGTCCAGCTGCAGGCGGCGTCCTCGCAGCTGCAGCCGCGCGCGCACCTGCAGATTGCCGGGATAGCCTTCTTCGCCGTCGGGCGAGTGGTAACCGAGCAGCAGCTGGTCCGGCGCCTGCTCCAGCACGCTCCACACGCGCCGCCCGAAGCCGCGCAGGCCGCCGTGCAACTGGTTACGCCCTTCGTTGGCGGCCAGTGTGTAAGTGACGCCGTCCAGCGTGTAGCGCGCACCGGCGATGCGGTTGCCGAAGCGGCCGACCAGGATGTTGAGGCTGTCGCCATCGGCGGCGTAGGCCGGCAGATCCGGCAATGCCAGCAGCAGCGGCACCACCCCGCGCGCGGTGGTCAGCCGCAGCGCATGCAGGATGCCGCCGTAGGTAAGCACTTCCGCCTCCAGTCCGGCATCGCTGCGCAGCGTGAGCGCATGGACTTCGACACCGCCTGGCAACTGCCCGAACACTCGCTGCATGGATCGTCCCGCCGATACTGGAAGCTGGCGAGCATAGCGGGGGAGCGCGGTCGACGACCATGCCCCGGCGCACATCCCGGCGCGCAGCGATGGCAATGGCGGCAAGGCATGCACCAGCGTTCGGCGGCTTGATCGCGATGCAGCAATACAAGCCGAGGTTGCAGGCACTAGGCTAGCGACGCGCCCGCCCACGCTGCGGCGTGCGACCACATCGATCGATCAGCACAGGAGCGCCAAGCCGAATGCAGTGGATTCTTCCCGCCTTGCGGATATCGCCCAGACGGCTGTTGCAGGCTGTCGTTGGCGCGGCCTTGGTCGCCAGCGCGCTCGCCGCCTCTGCTGCCGAGGTCGAGGTGACCGGCACGCTGCGCGCGGACCAGCCCGGCGCGCAGGTGTCGCGGCAGCTGTTCGGCCAGTTCGCCGAGCATCTGGGGACCGGCATCTATGGCGGGGTGTGGGTCGGCGAGGACTCGGCGATTGCCAATACGCGTGGCTATCGCAACGATGTGCTGGCCGCGCTGAAGGCGATTGCCGTGCCCAACATCCGCTGGCCCGGCGGCTGCTTCGCCGACGAATACCATTGGCGCGATGGCGTCGGCGCGCCGGCCAAGCGCCCGGTCAGCGTCAACACGCACTGGGGCGGCGTGGAAGAATCCAATCGCTTCGGCACGCACGAGTTCATGGACTTCACCGAACTGCTGGGCACCCAGGCCTATATCGCCGGCAACGTGGGCAATGCGGCGCCGGACGAAATCGCGCAGTGGGCCGAATACATGACCGCACCCACCCGCTCCAGCCTGGCCAACGAGCGCCGCGCCAATGGCCGCAACGCGCCGTGGCAGGTGCCCTACTTCGGCGTGGGCAACGAGTTGTGGGGCTGCGGCGGCAACATGCGCGTGGAATACGCGGCCGACGTCTATCGGCGCTACCAGACCTTTGTCAAGGCACCGGCCAACCAGAAGATCCTCAAGATCGCGCCCGGCCCCAACAACGACGACTACCACTGGACCGAAGTGATGATGCGCGAGGCCGGCACGCTGATGGACGGCCTGAGCCTGCACTACTACACCGTGCCCGGTGGCTGGCCGCCGCGCGCCTCCTCCACCGACTTCGACGAAACCGCCTGGATCGACACGCTGTCGCGCACGCTGGTGATGGACGAGTTGATCAACAAACACAGCGCGATCATGGACCGCTACGACCCGGGCAAGAAGGTCGCGCTGGTGGTGGACGAATGGGGCACCTGGTACGCCGGGTTGCCGGATGCAAACCCGGGCTTTCTGCATCAGCAAAACAGCCTGCGCGATGCATTGGTGGCCGCGTTGAACATCGACATCTTCAGCGCACATGCCGAACGCGTGCGCATGGCCAACATCGCGCAGATGGTCAATGTGCTGCAGGCGATGATCCTCACCGACGGCGACAAGATGGTGCTGACGCCGACCTACCACGTGTTCGCGCTGTACAAGCCTTATCAGGACGCCACCCAGCTGCCGCTGCAACTACGCACACCCGAGTATCGCCACGGCGATGTCCACGTGCCCGCAGTGCACGGCTCGGCGGTCAAGGCCAAGGACGGGCACGTCTACATCGCGCTGACCAATCTGGCGGCCAACGCAGCGGCGAGCGTGAGCGTGCAGGTAGAAGGCCTGTCACCGAGCAGCGTGGACGGGCAGATCCTCACTGCGCCGGCGATCACCACGCACAACACCTTTGCCCAGCCGCATGCGGTGGAGCCGAAAGCGTTCAAGGGCGCACGGGTACGAGGCAAGGCCTTGACGGTGGCCTTGCCGGCGCGTTCGATCGTGATGCTCAAGCTGGAGTGAGTGATGGCGGCGGCACCAGCTGCCGTCGCCGCAGTGGCTGGCGAGCGATGGCTGCGCAAACGGTGTTGCAAGGCGATGTTCTCGACGCATCGCGCGCCCGCGCATGACGCCTGCGTGCGCCTGGTGGACCAGGGCACGCAACCGGGCGGTCTCCCGATGTCGAATGCCGGCTATACCCCGGTTGCCGCCTGGGCGGGCGCAGGCGCCAGCGTGGGTTCGGCGATACGCCATTGCACGGGCAGGCGTTCGAGCACGTGCTGCATGAAGGCACGCACCTTGGGGGTGAAGTCGCGGCGGTCGGCGACGCAGAGGTAGATCCGCAGCGGTTCCGGCAATGCCTGGGCGCTGCTGCCGAGGGCGGAGACAAACAGCGGCTGCAGCTGGCCGCGCTGCAGATAAGGCTGCACCACATAGGCGGCCAGGCGCGCGATGCCGCCGCCGGCGGTGGCCATGGTGGCGAGCGCATCGATATCGTCGCTGACCATCGCCTTGCCCAGCTCCGGCTGGAAGCGCACGCCATTGCGCACGAAATTCCACGGCAGGCAGCGTCCGTCGACCGGGTAACGCAGCAGCAGGCAATCGTGATACTTCAAGTCGTCCGCGGTTTGCGGCGTCCCGCAGCGCGCCAGATACTCGGGCGCTGCGCAGACCACCAGCGGCACCTGGGCGATGCAGCGCGCCACCAGGCCGTCTTCCAGCTGCGCTTCGATGCGCAGGCTGACATCCACGCTTTCCTGGGCGTGCTGCACAGCCCGGTCGGTACACAGCAGCTCGATCTCCAGCTGCGGATACTGCTGACGCAGGGCCGGCAGCATCGGAGCGAGTACGTGCCGCGCGAAGGCCGCGGTGCTGGCCACCCGCAATCGTCCCGCCGGCGCCTGCTGCGGCCCGGCCACCGATTGCCGCGCGCGCTCCAGATCGCGCTCCAACTGCCGCACCTGTTCGAAGTACAGCGTGCCGCGCTCGGTCAGCGCCAGGCTGCGCGTGGTCCGGTGCAGCAGACGCACGCCCAGATGCTGTTCCAGACGCGCGATGTTCTGGCTGACCGCGGCGGCACTGATCCCCAGCAACTTGGCGCCTCCGGCAATGCTGCCGGCATCGACAGTGCTGACAAAGCTGCGGATGGACTGAAGAATGTTCATTGAATAGGCAAGTATTACCAAACGATTCGTAAGTTTTTCTTACGTAAGCCGCAAGGCTACGCGATCTACCCCGGCCGCGGTGGCGTCCCTACAGTGCTGCCCATCGTGCCGATCCGCGGCAACCGAGGCCATTGCATGTCGACATCTCCCTCTTCCTCCCCGTTGATGCGCCCGCGCTGGAAACTCGACGTGCGCACCACCCCGTTCGTGTTCGCGTTCTACATGGCCGCGATCATGGCCCTGCTGATGTGCCTGGTGATCACGGGCGCCAATACCGGCCTGGCTCCCGGCTACCTGTGGCGCGTGCTGGATGCCTACCGCATTGCGATGCCTACCGCATTCTGCTGCGTGCTGGTGGTGCGCCCGCTGGTGATACGACTGGTGGCGTGGACGGTGCACGCCGGGCATTGAGTCAGGCGTGCGCGAGCATTTCCGGAAACGGCCGTACGGCAAGCGTACCGATGCGTCTGCGCAGCCATCGATGCGCAGCAGCATGCGCCTTGCCTGACGCAGTGGCATCCAGGACGGGGCATTGCGGCAGGTGCTGCACGCGCTCGCATGCATCGTCGACCCGCCATCCCCCCGCTTGAATGTTCCGACCTGGACGCTGCGCATGCCACCTGCCGGCAGCGGACATTCGCAGCCAGCTGCTGCCGCGCAACATCCGGTGCATGCAGTCTGCGACCGCCGTCATGCCAATGATGGACTATTCCGGAATGAACACCACGGAACTGAAACGCGCCACACAATTGCTTTGACACTGAAGTAGCCGCTGCGCAGCGTCACGTCTCCATGGACATCGGTCCACTTTCTGGAGAAGCACGCATGAACACGCGACGCAGTGCCGCTGTGCAGCTCGCCCTGCTCTGGGCCGTGGCGATGCCACCAGGCGCGCACGCGCAAACCCTGGTGTGGGAGGACAACTTCAATGGGCCCGGCATCGATGGCGACAAGTGGACCTACGATGTCGGCAACGGCTGCCAGATCGGCTTGTGCGGCTGGGGCAATGGCGAGATGCAGTACTACACCAGCCGCGCCGAAAACGCGCGCATCGAGAATGGCCGGCTGGTGATCGAAGCGCGGCGCGAAGCGTTCCAGGGCATGCCGTTCACCTCGGCGCGCCTGAAGACCGAAGGCCGCATGCATTTCAAGTACGGCACGCTGGAAGCGCGCATCAAGACGCCGGTGGTGGGCAACGGGCTGTGGCCGGCATACTGGATGCTGGGCACCATCGGCGTGTGGCCAGGCCGTGGCGAGATCGACCTGATGGAAGCCGGCATGGCCGCGGCGATCGCCAATGGCACCGCCAATCGCCGTATCGGCGCCGCCGTGCACTGGGACTACAACGGCCAGCAAGCAGACTACGACACCAGCTACACCAGCCCCGTGGATCTGCATGCCGACTTCCATGTGTACCGCATGACCTGGGACCCGCAGTTCATCCGCGTGTCCATCGACGGCCAGCAATACTTCGAATTTGCGATCTCCAATATCGAGGGCGCCTCGCTGCACGAATTCCACCAGCAGCAGTATCTGCTGCTCAACCTCGCCGTGGGCGGCAGCTATACCGGTATCACCTCGCCTGCGGCGGTGACCGCGCCGCTGCCGGGCAGGATGGAGGTCGATTACATCCGCCTGTATCAAAACCCCGGTTCGCAGCTCTACGTGGGCGCGCAACATGCCGCGCCGGCAGGGCGCTTTGGCGTGTTCACCGAGCAGGCCGACACCAGCGGGCGGCTGCACTTCGGCCAGGATGCCGAGCTGTATCTGTGGAACAACCTCACCCCGATTGCGCAGGCGCCGTTCGAAGGCAGCAACGTGATGGCGTACCGCGCCAACGCCGGTGCCTGGTATGGCCTGGGCATCCAGACCGACTATCGCAACATGGCCGCCTACGCCGGCGGCGCGCTGAAGCTGCAGCTGAAAACCACCACGCCGTCGACGTTCAAGATCGGCATCAACACCAGCTTCGGCGACAGCTGGGTGGATTTTGCCACTGGCGGCAATCAGTACGGCCTGGTGCGCGACGGCGCCTGGCACGAGGTGAGCATTCCCTTCAGTGCGTTCTACGATCTGGACCTGCAGGCGGTCAAACAGATGTTCATGCTGGTGGCCGATCCACCCGCCGCGCCGGTGGAGATCGCCATCGACAAGGTGTATTACCAGAGCCGTTGAGCGGCATCCATGCAGCAGTCCCGGCGAAGGCGCCACACGATGGCCGCGCAATTCCATGCAGCGGTTCCTGCAGCGCGCGACCGGCGCAGCCCATGCTCAGGCGTTGGCTGCAACGCCTTTCAACACATCGATCAGCTGACGCAGGCGATACGGCTTGGGCAGGAAATCCACCCGCGCCGGCAGCGGTGGCAACTGCGCCTTTGCGAATCCCGAGGCCAGGATCACCCGCGCCTGCGGCAGCAGTTGCGCCACGTGTTCGCTCAGTTCGATGCCCGACATGCCGTTGGGCATGCGGACATCGCTGAAGACCACATCATAGGGGCCATTCTCGCGCAGCATGCGCAGGGCGCTATGGCCGTCGTCGGCGGTCTCGACGGTGATGCCTGCATCGCGCAGCGCCTCGCCGATCAGTTCGCGCAATTCCTGCTGATCTTCCACCATCAACAGACGCAGGGGTTCAGTCATGCTCAGCCTCCTCGATGGCCGGGAGAAACAGGGTAATGGTGGTGCCGCGGGCGGGAGCGGTGTCCAGCTCGACGAAGCCGCCGGACTGGGAGGCGAAGCCATACACCTGGCTCAATCCCAGGCCCGAGCCCTTGCCCACGTCCTTGGTGGTGAAAAACGGCTCACTGGCGCATCGCGCCACGTGCGCGGACATGCCGGGGCCGTCATCGCGCACGGCGATACTGACGTAATTGCACGGCCGGCCATGCGGATCGGACGGCGCAACACGCTGCTGTACGGCCGTTTCCAGCACGATGTTGCCGCCGCCAGGCATGGCATCGCAGCTATTGAACACCAGATTGAGCAAGGCCGCTTCCAGTTGGCCAGGGTCCACGCGGATATCGGGCAACTGCTCGGCGAACGCCAGCGACAGCACGATCCCGGCCGGGCAGGCACGCCGCAGCAGCTCCAGCGAGCGCGTCACCACCGCGTTGGCGCCATGGCGCTCGGGAATCAGCCGCTGCCCGCGTGCGAAGGACAGCAGTTGGCGCGTCAGCAAGGTGCCACGATCGACTGCGGTCTGCGCTGCTTCCACCAGCATGCGCGTGCGCGCATCGTCGCCGGCACGCAGCGCGATCAGATCCAGGCTGGTCACCATCACGGTCAGCAGATTGTTGAAATCGTGCGCCATGCCGAGCGTCAGGCGGCCCAGCGCATCCACCTTCTGCGACTGCAGCAGGGCGTGCTGCGCCTGCTGCAACAGCTGCTGCGCCTGGTGTCGCTGGTCGATGTCGCAGGTGACCTTGGCAAACCCCACCAGGACGCCGAATTCCAGCACCGGTTCGATCGCCACGCTCGCCCAGAAGCGGCTGCCGTCCTTGCGCAGCCGCCAGCCCTCGGTGGCAAAGCGCCCTTCGCGCTTGGCGGTGTCCAGATTCTGCGCCGGCTCGCCGCGTTGCACGTCCTCGGGCAGGTAGAAACGCGAGAAGTGCGAGCCAATGACCTCGGCGGCGGTATAGCCCTTGATGCGCTCGACACCGGGATTCCAGCTGCACACATGGCCGCCCGTATCGAGCATGTAGATCGCGTAATTGGACACGCTCTGCACCAACAGCTGGCACTGCCGGCTGTCGTGAGAAAGCGGCCCCGCACTGTCGACGGCCGTCTCCGCATCCATCGCGCGACTTTTCCCCGGAAAAGCGCGCGACCATAGTGACGGGTGCGTGAAGGCTGCGTGCAAGCCAACCCGACTGCAAAGCGTCAAAATACCGGCGATTTGCACGTGAAACTTATCGGCTACCATGACCGCCCCCCAGTCAGGTCCGCGCCGTCATGCAGAACATCTCGACCACACGCGACCGCTGGGTGTGGGTGATCGCGGGGGCCCTGATGGCGGGAACACTCGGCGTGGAGTTGGTCACCCCACTCGGCTATGCAGTGTGGCTGACCTACTTCGTCGCAGTGGGCGTGACGGTCTTCCAGAATCGCGTGCAGGCGCCACTGGTGGTCGCCGCGCTGTCGTGCATGCTGCTGGCGGTCGGTTTCAAGCTGGCGCCGGCCAGTACCAGTTCGAGTTTCTCCTCGATCAACCGCAGCATCGGCGGGGTCTCGTTCCTGGCGATGGCGCTGGTGGTGATGCAGGCCATCCGCGCGCGCCGTCAGGCCGAACTGGCGTTATGGCTGCAGCAGGCCGAAAACACCGTCGAAGCCAGTCTGCGCGGCGACCACAGCCCGGACGATCTGGCCAATGCGGCCGTGCAGGCACTGTGCGACACGCTGGATGCCCAGGTCGGCGCGTTGTATCGCATCGAAGGCGACCGCCTGCGGCTGACCGGCGGCACCGCGCTGCCGGCCGATGCATCCAGGACGCTGCCGACCGATGCCGGCCAACTCGGCGAGGCCTTGCGTGGCGGCACGGTACGCCGGGTGCGCGGCGTGGACGCCGGACATCTGCAGATCGCTTCCGGCCTGGGCCGCAGCGCCTGCCAGGAGCTGCTGCTGGCGCCGGTCATCGCCGATGGGCGGGTGATCGGCATTCTCGAGCTGGGCCGCGCCGCCGCACCGGGCATCGCCCGCACGCGCGAAGAAGAGCTGCTCGCACGCTGCGGCGAAAACATCGGCCTGGCCTTGCGCACGGCATTGCTGCGCGCACAGCTGGTGGCCCTGCTGGAAGAAACCCAGCGTCAAAGCGAAGAACTGCAGACCCAGCAGGAAGAGCTGCGCGTGGCCAACGAGGAGCTGGAGGAACAGAGCCGCAGCCTGCAGCAATCGCAGAGCGATCTGGAGATGCAGCAAGCCGAACTCGAACAGACCAATGTGCAGCTGGAAGAACGCACCCAGGCACTGGAAGCGCAGAAGCAGGCCTTGCTGGTGGCGCAGAATCAGCTGGTGCGCAACAGCAACGAGCTGTCCACCGCCTCGCGCTACAAATCCGAGTTTCTGGCCAACATGTCGCACGAGTTGCGTACGCCGCTCAACAGCGCGTTGATCCTGGCCAAGCTGCTGGCGGACAACAAGGACGGCACGCTCAGCCCCGAGCAGGTGAAGTACGCACAGGCGATCCTGTCGTCCAACAACGATCTGCTGGCGTTGATCAACGACATTCTCGACCTGTCCAAGATCGAGGCCGGGCATGTGGAACTGGCCGACGAAACCATCGCCACCAACTCGGTGGTACAGCGCCTGCGCGAAACCTTCGAGCCGCTGGCGCGCCAGAAAGGCCTGGCCCTGCAGCTGGCTGCCGAATCCGATGCACCGACGCAACTGGTCGTCGACAGCCAACGCCTGCAGCAGATCCTCAAGAACCTGCTGGCCAATGCGATCAAGTTCACCGAGCACGGCAGCGTCAGCCTGTCGATCCAGGCGCATACGCCGGGCCGGGTGCTGTTCAAGGTCAACGACACCGGCATCGGCATCGCGCACGAACAGACCGAGATCATCTTCGAAGCGTTCCGTCAGGCCGATGGCAGCACCCGCCGTCGCTATGGCGGCACCGGCCTGGGCTTGTCGATCTCGCGCGATCTGGCCCAGCGCATGGGCGGCAGCATCCGCGTGGACAGCCAGCCGGGGCGCGGCAGCTGTTTTACGCTGGAATTGCCGATCGACGGCGCCCCGGCCGAGCTGGCGATGGCCGCGCCGGCAAACGCAGGCGCGGCACTCGGCGGCACGCCGTCGCCGCGGTTCGCCAGCGGCACGGCCATGGCCTCGCGGCTTGATGGGCGCGCCACGGTGGCGTCCACCGGGATGCCGCTGCCGCTGCCGATTCCGGCAACCGCCACTGCGCCGCTGCAGCGCGCCGACGACGATCGCGACCAACGCACCCGCCCCGGCCGGCTGATCCTGGCAGTGGAAGACGAAGCACGCTTTGCGCAGGCGCTGGTCGACCTGGCGCACGAACTGGATTTCGACTGCGTGGTGGCGCCCAGCGCCGAAGAAGCGCTGCGCCTGGCAGCCGAACTGCGCCCCAGCGGCATCCTGCTCGACCTCGGCCTGCCGGATGCGTCCGGGCTGAGCGTGCTCGAACGCCTCAAGCGCGATCCGGCCACGCGCCATATTCCGGTGCATGTGGTATCGGCGCTGGAGCGCAGCCAGATCGCGCTGGAACTGGGCGCGGTGGGCTATTTGATCAAGCCGGCCACGCGCGAGCTGCTGGCAGGTGCGATCCGGCAACTGGAAGACACCAATGCCCGCGCGGTGCGCCGCCTGTTGATCGTCGAAGACGACAGCGCCCTGCGTGCGAATCTGCAATTGTTGCTGGCGCGCGACCAGCTGGACATCATCGCGGTGGGCAGCATTGCCGACGCGATGCAGCAGCTGGCCGGCTCGACCTTCGACTGCATGGTCACCGATCTGGCGCTGCCCGACGGCAGTGGCTACGACCTGCTCGAACGCATGGCCGGCAACGACGCGGTGGCGTTTCCGCCGGTCATCGTCTACACCGGGCGCGCACTCACCCGCGACGAGGAACAGCGCCTGCGCCGGTATTCCAAGAGCATCATCATCAAGGGGGTGCGCTCGCCCGAGCGTCTGCTCGATGAGGTGACGCTGTTCCTGCACAGCGTGGAAGCCTCGCTGCCCAGCGACCAGCAACGCCTGCTGCGCGAAGCGCGCCGCCGCGACGCGGTACTGGACGGCGCCACCGTGCTGCTGGCCGAAGACGATGTGCGCAACATCTTCGCGCTCTCCAGCGTGCTCGAACCGCTCGGCGTGACGCTGCAGATCGCCCGCAACGGCCGCGAAGCGCTGGAACATCTGGCCAAGCACGAGGTGGACCTGGTGTTGATGGACATCATGATGCCGGAGATGGACGGGCTGACCGCGATGCGCCAGATCCGCGCCAATCGCCAATGGCAGGATCTGCCGATCATCGCGCTGACCGCCAAGGCCATGGCCGACGATCGCGAACGCTGCCTGGAGGCCGGCGCCAACGACTACATCGCCAAGCCCATCGACGTGGACAAGCTGGTGTCGCTGTGCCGTGTGTGGTGCTCGCGGCAATGAACGCGGTGGAGCTGTTCGATCTGGAGCTGCGGGTGCTGCTGGAAGCGGTCTACCAGCGCTATCACTACGACTTCCGCGATTACGCGGTGTCCTCGCTGCGCCGGCGCATGCGCCACGCGATGGCGCGCATGGAATGCACGCGCGTGGCCGACCTGCAGCACCGCCTGCTGCACGAACCGGACACCTTCGCGCAGGCGATGCAGTTCTTCACCGTGCAGGTGTCGGAGATGTTCCGCGACCCGGCCTACTTTCGCGTCCTGCGCGAACATGTGGTGCCGGTGTTGCGTACCTATCCCTCGATCAAGCTGTGGGTGGCCGGCTGCAGCACCGGCGAGGAAGTCTGGTCGCTGGCCATCCTGCTGCACGAAGAAGGCTTGCTGGAAAAGGCGGTGATCTACGCCACCGACATCAATCCCGAAGCCTTGGGCATGGCCGAAGCCGGCGCCTTCGGCATCGACCGCATTGCGCAGTTCAGCCGCAATTATCTGGACGCCGGCGGCCGCAGCTCGCTGTCCGACTACTACACCACCGCCTACGATGGCGCGGTGTTCGACCGCCGTCTGAAGCGCAATATCGTATTCGCCGATCACAGCCTGGCCACCGATACGGTGTTCTCCGAAGTGCACCTGGTGTCGTGCCGTAACGTGCTGATCTATTTCAACCGCAGCCTGCAGGACCGTGCAGTGGGCCTGTTTTACGATGCGTTGGTGCATCGAGGCTTCCTGGGCCTGGGCAGCAAGGAGTCGCTGCAGTTCGGCGCGCATGCGCAGGCGTTCGAAACCGTGGCGCGCGAGCAGCGCCTGTTCCGCAAGGCGGCCGCATGAACGTCTTGCACACGGCGGCAACTCAGTTCGACGCGATGGTGATCGGGGCCTCGGCCGGCGGTGTCGTGGCTTTGCAGGCGCTGTTGTCCAGCCTGCCTGCGGATCTGCCGATGCCGGTGCTGGTGGTGCTGCATCTGCCGCGCGACCGCACCAGCCACCTTGCCGAGCTGATGGATGCACGCTGCGCCTTGCCGGTGCGCGAGGCCGAAGACAAGCAGCCGCTGCTCGCCGGCAGCGTGACCATCGCCCCGCCCGACTACCATCTGCTGGTGGAAACGCGCGACAGCCTGGCGCTGTCCATGGATGCACCGGTGCTGTTCTCGCGTCCGGCGATCGACCCCTTGTTCGAATCGGCTGCCGACGTGTTCGGGCAGCGCCTGCTGGCGATCCTGCTCACCGGCGCCAGCAGCGACGGCAGCGCCGGGGTGGCGGCGGTGCGCGCGGTCGGCGGCAGCGCCTGGATCCAGCGCCCCGACGATGCCGCCTCACCGCTGATGCCCGCCTCCGCGCTCGCCCATGCCGGCGCCGATGCGGTGCTCACCCTGCAGGCGATCTGCAGCCGACTGGAAACCTTTCACCCATGAACCTCACCGCGACCGGCCTGGCGACAACCAGCAACGATGACGAACCGGCCAAGCTGCTGATCGTCGACGACGTGCCGCAGAACTTGGTGGCGATGGAAGCGCTGCTGCAGCGCGACGGCATCCAGGTGCTGTGCGCCGCCTCCGGTGCGCAGGCGCTGGAGCTGTTGCTCGAACACGATGTGGCGCTGGCATTGCTGGATGTGCACATGCCGGAAATGGACGGCTTCTCGCTGGCCGAGCTGATGCGCGGCTCGCAGCGCAGCCGGCATGTGCCGATCATTTTCCTGACCGCCTCGCCGAACGATCCGATGCGCGCGTTCCAGGGCTATGAAACCGGCGCGGTGGATTTCCTGCACAAGCCGATCGAGCCGCATGTGATCCTGAGCAAGGTCAATGTGTTCATCGAGTTGTACCAGCAGCGGCGCCTGCTCAAGGCACGCAATGCCTCGCTGGAACGCGCGCTCACGCTCAACGAAACCATGATGGCCGTGCTCACCCACGACCTGCGCACGCCGCTGTCGGTGATTCTGCTGTGCGCCGACAAGCTCAGCCTGGATGTGGACGCCGATGGCTCGGCCGCGCGCACGCTCGATCACCTGGAAAACAGCGCGCGGCGGATGGCGCGGATGGTCGAGCAGCTGCTGGATTTCTCGCGCCTGCGCAGCGACGGGCTGTCGATGCAGTTCGGCCCCTGCAATCTCGGCGACGTTACCCACAGCGTGGTGGGCGAAGTGGCACAGGCCAATCCGCACACCCCGATCGACCTGCGTACCGAGGGCGACCTGCACGGCGATGGCGATGGCGATCGCCTGGCACAGGTGGTGTCCAATCTGGTCGGCAACGCGGTGCTGCACGGTGGCAGCGAGCCGGTGCGGGTGCACCTGGACGGACGCGAACGCGACACGCTGCGGCTGTCGGTGCGCAACGTCGGACGCATCCCCGACAGCCTGATGCCGCGCCTGTTCGAGCCGTTCAAGGCCAGCTTCCATGCCAGCCAGGGCCTGGGGCTCGGCCTGTTCATCGCCGACCAGTTCGTCAAGGCGCACGGCGGCACGCTGCAGGCACGCAACGAAGACGGCGACGTGGTGTTCGAAGCCATCCTGCGGCGACACAACCTGGCCGCGTAATTGCACCGGACCGCCCACCGAGCGTCTGCCGCGGCGGGGCCTGCGGTCTGATCCAGGCCCACGCAATGCCGATGCCGCCGGCCTTCCGCAACGCCGGCCCATCGCGACGGGATACCCCTACCTGACGAACTCATCCAGGACGCGTCGCGCGGCGTGCCGCGGGTGCGATCGACAAAGAAAACCGGGCACAACGCCAGTGTGGATCGCCATGCGGGCGCGAGCAGTGCTTGCCATCCAGATGCACCGTATGCTCGCAATCCACGCGGGCAATACGCACCCTGGCGCGGCTTTCCAGCGTGTTCCGATCGCACCAACATCTGTTCGCCGTCATCAGGTGCACGCCGTGCGCCATGTCTGAGGAGGTGCTTATGTCGTATGTGGATGGGTTTGCGCTCGCGGTGCCGACGGCCAACAAGGCCGCGTTTCTGGAACATGCCCGCATGGGCGATGCCATCATCATCGAATACGGCGCACTGCGCGTGGTGGAGTGCTGGGGTGACGACGTCCAGCATGGACAACTGACCGACTTCCATCGCGCGGTCGAGGCCGCCGAGGACGAGACCGTGGTGTTCTCCTGGATCGAATGGCCGGACAAGGCGACCCGCGATGCGGGCATGCGCAAGATGATGGACGACCCGCGCATGGACCCATCGGTCAACCCGATGCCGTTCGATGGCAAGCGCCTGATCTACGGTGGCTTCGTCCCGATCCTGAGCCTGGGGCAAGCGGGCTGACCACGGCAGCGTGCTGCGGCGCACTTCTCTGTCGCGGCATTGCGGCACACCCGGTGCGGCGGCGGCAGCCTTCGGCATCGGTCCTTGGCGATGGCCGTTACACTGGCCGCATGCCGCCGCGCCCGCCGCCCATGGGATGCGGGCGCGGCGACTGCATTGCCTGCCACCGGAGACCGCCAGATGCCCGACGCACCGCTCCTGATCGCCTGCCCGAGCTGCGCGGCGATGAATCGTGTCGCACACGCGCGTCTGCGCGATGCGCCCAACTGCGGCAGTTGCCATAAACCATTGTTCCTGGGCACGCCGGTGGCGTTGTCGGCGGTCGACTTCGACAAGCATGCGGTACGCAGCGCGCTGCCATTGGTGGTGGATTTCTGGGCGCCGTGGTGCGGGCCGTGCCTGAGCATGGCGCCGCACTTTGCCGCCGCCGCGGCGATGCTCGAACCGCAGGTGCGGCTGGCCAAGGTCGATACCGATCTGCATCCGGCGCTGGGCACGCGCTTTGGCATCCGCAGCATCCCGACCTTGCTGGTCATCCGCGGCGGCAGTGAGCTGGGCCGTCATTCCGGTGCGGTGAGCAGCGCGCAGATCGTCAGCTGGGTACAGTCGGTATTGCGCAGCCGTTGATACAAAAAAACCCGCTGCGTGATGCACGCAGCGGGCCTGGTTCTACGATTGGCATCACTGCGACACATGCGCGGTGATGCGGTCGATCGACCAGCAACCGGGAGCGGCTGACAAGATGACCGTGCAGCGCTCGCTACTGGTTCAACCGCTCTTACTGCCAGTTGACGTTGACCGACACACCCACGATGCGCGGCTCGTTGTAGACCGCCGCCATGTAGTTTTCGATCACGCCCTTGACGTTCTTCTCGTTGGTGATGTTGCGCGCGAACGCCGCCACTTCCCATGCACCGTAGCCGCCGGTGTAGCCAAGCTTGAAGCCGCCTTCGAAATTGCCGTCGGCGCGGAACTCGGTGGAGTCGTACAGCACGAAGCTGGTTTCGCCCTGTTTGTTCCAGTCGGTGGAGACGAAGAACGCGCCATCGGTGCCCACCGGAATGTCGTAGCGCGCCGCCAGGTTGAGGTTGTACTTGGGCGCGTTGGGCAGCGGGTTGCCGTCGATCTGCGCAAAGGTGTTGGCACCGACGCGGATGGTCGGGTCGTTGACCGTGCACACCACCACGCCATTGAGCGCACAGGCCTGCGCGTAGACGCGATCGTCGTGGATTTCGCTATGCAGCAGGCTCAGGCCGGCGGTCAGCGACAGGTTGGAGATCGGGCGCCAGTCCAAGTCTGCTTCCAGGCCGTAGGCCTTGGCCTTGTCGGCATTGAACAGCACGCCGTTGCCGTCCGAATCGTTGCCGTTGAGCTGGATGTCGTCCACCGTGTAGGTGAAGCCGCTGACATTCAGACGCAGGCGATTGTCGAACAGGCTGCTCTTGATGCCCGCTTCCCACGACAGGATGGTTTCCGAATCGGCAGTGGTGAAATCGGAATTGAACACCGCGCTGCGGCCCTGGATGGTCGGGCCGCGGAAACCGCGTGCCACGCGCGCGTAGACGCTCAGCGCGGGGTTGATTTCATACATCGCGCTGAGGTCCCAGCTGGGCTGGGTGTCGGACAGGCGCACGTCGCGACGGCCGCGATAGGTCACCGCGCCAGCGGCGGTATCGGCGGTCTTGAGCAGGCGGGTTTGCTTGGTGTCCTTGGTCTGGCGCAGACCGGCGGTCAGGGTGAGCGCGTCGGTGGCCTTGTAGCTGAGCTGCCCGAAACCGGCCCAGGACGTGTTGGTGTTGCGCAGGCGCACCCAGTTGTTGGGGTTGCGCGCGGCGGTCTGAAGGAAATACGCACGCTGATAGAAATCGGTGGTGTCGCGCCCGTCGAAGTAGAACGCGCCGACCTGCCACTGCAATGCGTCGTCGCCCTTGCTGGCCAGGCGCAGCTCTTGGGTGTACTGATCCAGGTCGCGGATCTGCCCCATCGACTGGCCGAAGCCGTTCGGCACGCCGTTGACCGGGTAGTTCGACGCCGCGCCGCCATCGGTGTCGCCACGGCTATAGCCGGAGGTGGTTTCGTAGGCGGTGATGGAGGTCAGCGACACGCCACCGAAATCGTAGATCGCCTTGAGCGAGCCGCCATCGGTCTGATACGCCTGCGGATTGTCGTGTGCCTCGTCATAGGCCACGCGATCGCGCGGCACGTCGACCTTGTCGCTGCCGCGCGTCACTGCATTGCGCAGGAACAACGTGGAGGTGCCGTCGTAGTCGCGCGTATGCACCGAGCCCAGCAGCGAGAATGCGTCGTTGGGCTTGAGCAGCAGCTGCAGGCGCGCATTGCGGTCGTTGTAGCCGCCCATCGCATCCTTGCGCGGCGTGCGCGTCCCGTCGGCACTGCTGCCGGCGAAGGTGTTGTCCACCCAGTCGTCGCGGTGCTGGTACAGCGCCGACACCCGGAACGACAGCACGTCGTTGATCGGCCCGCCAAAGCCACCATCCAGTGACACCGTGTTGTAACTGCCGTAGCTGGCGTCGACACGGCCGGTATAGGTCTCGCCGGGCTTGACCGTGTCGAACTTGACGATGCCGGCGGTGGTGTTGCGGCCGAACAAGGTGCCCTGCGGGCCGCGCAGCACTTCGACCTGGTCCACGTCGTAGACCGGGTTGGACTTGAGCACCACGTGTTCCAGTACCACGTCGTCCTGGATGATGGACACCGGCTGCGAGGCGCCGAGGTAGAAGTCGATATTGCCCAGGCCGCGGATATAGAAGCGCGGGAAGATACGCCCGGTGGTGGTCTCGGCGTAGAAGCCCGGCACGCGGCCGGACAGCGCCAGCAGCGTGTCGTCGCCACCGGCGGTGAACTCGCGCATTGCCGCACCCTGCACCACGCCCACCGACACCGGCACCTCCTGCAGGTTTTGCTCGCGGTGCTCGGCAGTGACGGTGACTGCATCCAGCGCCGTCGGGCTGCCCTCGCCCTGGCGCGCCGGCACCTGCTGCGCAGCGGCCGCTGCCGCCAGCGAGGCGAGCAGCAGGCCGGCGCAGGCGCGCGCCAGCGGCGTGCGCTGCAATGCGGCGCGACGGGGTGCGGTTACGTGCGTGGCGGCGGGCGTCAGCGACGCGGAGACAGACGAGGACAACGACATGCGAGATGATCCTTGGGTAGGTGACGCGAGGGGTGAGACAGGGGCAATAGCGGCGATCAACATGACTGCGCAGCCATCGGGCGCGCGCGGCCGGCGCTCGGAATCGGGTGCACCACCGGCACTCGGTTCCTCTGCGCCACCCGCGCCATCTGACAGCCGCGCTACGTTTTGTTTCCCCCACCAACATCCGTCGGCATCGAACATGCCGGCCGGAGGCGCGACGTGGCGCCGCGCGCACGATATGTCAGCAATGTTGCAGCTCTATGGCAAGCGTGCCGCCACGCACATGGCGGCCGCCGCAGAGCCACGGTCGCCGTGGCGTGTTCAACGCATAAGCGGGTCGCCACACCATCGTCATGCGATCGACAGGCGTCGGCAGCAGGCCCCAGGCGCGCGACCCCCGCGTCAGGCGCGGGCGGCCAGCACGCTGCTGTCGAGCATCTGCCCGACCATGTTCAACAGATCGTTGAGGCTGAAGGGCTTGGGCAGCAGCGCCATGCCGTCGGCCAGAAATTCCTGGCGGGTGGCGGCGTTTTCGGCGTAGCCGGTGATGAACAGGATCGGCAGGCCAGGCCGCAGCGCGCGCGCCACGTCTGCCATGTCGCGCCCGTTCATGCCGGGCAGGCCGACATCGGACACCACCAGATCGATCTCCACGCCGGCACGCAATTGATCCAGCGCGCCGTTGGCGTCTTCGGCTTCGACCACGTGGTAGCCGGCGTCGCTGAGCACCTCGCTCACCATCATGCGCACCACGTCGGTGTCGTCCACCAGCAAGATGCGCTCGCTGCGGGTACGGGGCGAATTCGGTACCGGTGCCGGCGGCAATGCGCTGGCAGTGAGGCCGCGCGGCAGCAGCAAGGCCACCGTGGTACCGCGCCCCACCGTGCTGGTGATGCGTGCGGTGCCGCCGGACTGGCGCGCAAAGCCGTAGGTCATCGACAAGCCCAGGCCGGTGCCCTCGCCGATCGGCTTGGTGGTGAAGAACGGCTCGAAGACCTGGTTGAGAATGGCCGGCTCGATGCCGCTGCCGTTGTCGATGACGTTCACCGCCACGTACTCGCCATCGTCCAGTTCCGGATCGCCCTGCGCGGTATGGGCCGCGCTCTGGATGCGGATGGTGCCCCTGCCCTTCAACGCGTCGCGCGCATTGATCACCAGATTGAGCACCACGTTTTCGAGCTGGTTGGCATCGGCCACCGCCACCAGCGGCGTGTCCGCCAGGTCCAGCTCCAGCACGATGTTCTCGCCGATCGAGCGGTGCAGCATGTCTTCCAGCGAGCGCACGCGTGCGTTGATGTCGAAGGCCTGCGCATCCAGCGATTGCTTGCGTGCGAAGGCGAGCATGCGCTGGGTCAGCGCGGCAGCGCGATGCGCCGAGCCGGTGGCGATCTCGGCCAGCCGCGGCACACGCTCGATGCGATTGGACTCGACCGCCAGCTGGATCATGTCCAGGCCGGAAATGATGCTGGTCAGCAGGTTGTTGAAGTCGTGCGCGATGCCGCCGGTGAGCTTGCCCAGCGCTTCCATCTTCTGTGCCTGCAGCAACTGGATCTCGGTGCGCTGGCGCTCGGCGATCTGGTGGGCCAGCTCGGTGGTGGCGGTATCCAGTTCCTGGCGCTGCTCGCGCTCGCGCATGCGCTGTTCGGTGACATCCTCGACCAGCAGCAGGCCCAGGTCCGGTTCGCGATACGGCGACACGCGCCACTCGGTTTCGCACACCTTGCCCTCGCGCAGGATCGACAAGGCACCGCTCCAGCGCTCGCGCTGCGCCAGCGCGTCGATCAGCGCGTGCACGGTGGCGGCCTGGTCCACGCCGGGCACGGCCAGTGCCTCGCCGGGTGTGGCGGTGCCGATCAGGCGCTGGAACGCGGCATTGGCTTCATGCGTGTGCAGCCTGGCGTCGACAACCGCAATCGGTGCGCTGATGTGCTCGAAGATCTCGCGGAAGCGGGCCTCGCTGATGCGCAAGGCGTCCTCGGCCTGGCGCGCGCGCAACAAGGTGCGCAACGTGGCGACCAGCACGCTGGGGTCGACCGGGTGAATCAGGTAGGCATCGGCGCCGGCTTCCAGGCCGGTGATCATGTCGCCGGTGGCGATCGAGGCGGCCGACACATGCACCACCGGCAGCAACGCGGTGCGCGGCTCGGCGCGTAGCGTGCGCACGATGTCGAAGCCGCTCATGTCCGGCAGATTGACGTCCAGCACCACCGCAGCAAACGCCTGCTCGGCCAGCCTGGCCAGGCCGTCGGTGCCGGTGCCGGCTTCTTCGACCACGAACTGATGGTGTTCGAGTACGCGCCGCACCGAATAACGCGTCACCGCGTTATCGTCGACAACCAGAATGTGTGGCTTACTGCCCAAGTGCATCCTCCGCTGCCAGCGTGACCGGCAGCACCACGAAAAACTCCGAGCCCTGCCCGACCACGCTGTTGATTCCCACCCTGCCGCCCAGCAGCTCGGCGAAACGCTTGCAGATCGACAGCCCCAGACCGGTGCCGGTGAGGCGTTTCTGCAACGGTGAATCCACCTGTACAAAATCCTCGAACAAGGCGTCGTGAAGCTCGGCCGGGATGCCGATGCCGGTGTCCTGCACGCCGAAGCGCACATGGCTCTCGCCTTCCAGCTGCGCGAACACGCGCACATGACCTTGCGGGGTGAACTTGAGCGCGTTGGAAATGAAGTTGCGCAGGATCTGCGCCAGCTTCTTGTCGTCGGTATAGAGCATCGGCAGTACCGGCGGATCCTCGAAGATCAAGGTGGTGCTGCTGACATCGGTGAGCGGGCGGAACATGCCGCGCAAGGCCGCAAACAGGTCCATCAGATCGAACCAGCCCGGCGAGATGGTGATGCGCCCGGCTTCGATCTTGGCCAGATCCAGCAGGTCGTCGACCATCTCGGTGAGTTCGCGCGCAGAGGCGCTGACAAAGCGCACCTGCTTGGACTGCTCGGCAGTGAGCGGCCCGTCCATGCCGTCCTCGAGCAGCCGCGTGATGCTCAGGATCGAGCTGAGCGGGGTGCGGAACTCGTGGCTCATGTAGGACAGGAAGCGGCTCTTGAGCTCGGACACGTCGCGCAGCTGCTCAGCCTGCTGATCGAGCTCGGCATACAGCGCCAGCACGCCCTGGTTGGTTTCTTCCAATTCTTCGCGCAGGGCCTGGTTCTGCTGCCGCAGCGCGTCCAGTTCGGCCAGCGGATCGATGGGCGATGTCTCACCGGAAGCATTCATTGCAGGCCTCCCAGCCGCATGACGAACACGCCGCAATCGTCGCGGCCCCGCGTGTAATCGCGCAGCAGCACGGCCGCAATCAGGCGCGGATGGCGCGACAGCAGACCCGGATGATCGCGCAGGCTCCAGCGTGATTGCAGACCATCACTGTGCATGACCAGCAGTTTGCCGGCGGCGTCCGGAAAATCGAACGGCTGCGCCTTGCGGAACTGCACCCCGACGATGCCCGGATGCGAGGGCATGCCACGCACGCCGTCGCCATCGCACAGCGACGCGACGATATTGCCCACGCCGGCAAAGCGTACCCGGCCGGTGCTGCTGTCGAATTGCATCACCGCCGCCGCGCCGCCGCGGGTGCCGGACATGCCCGCATGCAGCTGCGCGATGCGCTCGCCGGGCTCGCCGCTGGCCGCGGCTGCAGCGCGCGTGCCGGCATCGGCAGCGTCGGCGGCGCCTGGACCGTGGCCCAGGCCATCGATCACGGTGACGGTCACGCGCTGCTCGCCAACGGTCAGATGCCAGGCATCACCGCACACCGTTTCGTTGTGCAGCGGCAGGCGGATCGCGCCGTACGGCAGGTCCAGTTCGGCGCGTTGCTGCGCAAACAGCCGTGCCATCACCACCGCGCCCTTGGCATCGGAATACGCGTCCAGCACCTGCGCCTGGCGCTGGATCGCGCCCAGCCCGGTGCCCGGCGTCCCGGCGGTGGAATAGCCATCGCGCAGGCCGTCCACGAGTGCGAAGCCCGGCCCGCCGTCGATGGCGCAGATCTCCACGCCCATGCCCTGGCGTGTGGCCACCGTGGACAACTGCAGGCAGCCGCCACGCCCATGCTTGACCATGTTGGTGGCCAGCTCGGTGGCCACCAGTGCCACGCGGCCGCAGGCGGCCTCGTCGAAACCCAGCGTCTGTGCCAAAACCGTTGCTTCGCGACGTGCCTGCCCGACCTGGCTGATTTCGTCGACACGAAACGCGCGCGTGACCTCGCCGGCGAGCGTCACTTCCATTTGGTGATGGTGATGCGCGTGCCCTTGCCGGCTGCGGTATCCAGGACGAAGTCATCCACCAGCCGCCGGCTGCCGGACAGGCCCAGTCCCAGCCCGCTGCCGGAGGTCCAGCCATCGGTGAGCGCCAGGTCCAGGTCGGGAATGCCGGGACCTTCGTCGCGGAAGGTCAGCTGCACGCCCTTGCGGATGCCGCTTTCCACCAGGGCCCAATCCATCTCGCCGCCACCGCCATAGATCACGGTGTTGCGCGCCAGTTCGCTGGCTGCGGTGACCAGCTTGGTCTGGTCGACCAGACGCAGGCCGCACTGCACCACCAGCTTGCGCACCGTCTGCCGGGCCAGCACGACGTCCTGTTCGGTACGCACCGATTGCGAACCGGTCGTCATGAAGTGCGATCGGGCTGCAGCAGCAGGCGCATGCCGCGTTCGACATCGAGCGCGGTGCGCACCGATGGCAGGGTCAGCCCCAGCTCGACCAGCGTGATCGCCACGGCCGGCTGCATGCCCACCACCACGGTCCTGGCATCCATGATCGCCGCCAGCCCGGAGATGGTGCTGATCATGCGGCCGATGAAGGAGTCGACGATGTCCAGTGCGGAAATGTCGATCAGCACGCCACGCGCGGAGGTGGCGCTGATCTTTTCCGACAGGTCCTCCTGCAGCGTCATCGCCAATTGATCGTGCATGTCCACCTGGATGGTGACCAGCAGCAGGTCGCCCATCCGCAGGATCGGGATGCGCTCCATGTCAGCCCGCCTTGTTCACGGTCACGCCGATGCGCTTGAGCGCCAGCGCCAGCGCATCGGACAGATTGGCCTTGGTGACGATGCCCTGCAGGTCCAGCCCCAGATGCACGATGGTCTGCGCGATCTGCGGGCGCACGCCGCTGATGATGGCATCGGCACCCATCAGGCGGATCGCGGTGACGGTCTTGAGCAGGTGCTGCGCGACCAGGGTGTCCACGGTGGGCACCCCGGTGATGTCGATGATGGCGATTTCCGAGCCGGTATCGACGATGCGCTGCAGCAGCGACTCCATCACCACCTGGGTGCGCTGCGAATCCAGCGTGCCGATCATCGGCAGTGCCAGTACACCGTCCCACAGCTTGACCACCGGGGTGGACAGCTCCAGCATTTCTTCCTGCTGGCGCACGATGATGTCTTCGCGGGTCTTCTGGAACGCCTTGACGGTGTACAGGCCCAGACGGTCCAGCAGCTCGGACAGCGCCCACAGCTGCTGGCCCAGATCCTCCCGCGTGTCGGCGTATTCGCGCTGCACCAGCGCAAACAGCACCCGCTTCAGCGAGAAGATGAAATTGGCGGTTTCCTGCGAATCAAAGCCACGGGTGGCGCGATCGCGCGACAGGTTTTCCAGGAAGCGACGCACCTCGCTCCAGTCGGCGCTGTCCAGGCTGCTGCCACCGTCCTTCAGGGAGGCGACCAGCAGGTGCAGGAAATCCGCGCTCTGGGTTTCGACGTCCTGTCGGGAAATGCGTCCATCGCTGCCCAGGCTGGAGCCCAGCCATGCCGCCAACAACGCAGCTTCCTGGCCACGAATCGCATCGATCGAGCGCTGCTGCAATGCCACCATGAGATCACCCGCCAAGAGTTAGAAGAGAGAAGGCTGGGCATGCGGGGCGATTGCGCCCCCCTGACTGGCGCGGCGCCCCCACGCCGAAGCGCTGCAGAGTAAAGCAATTCAGTTTCGGCAACCAGCGACGAACCTGTAGCGGTCAGAGGAAGATCCGTACGGAGTTTGACATTGCCGCGCACGCCGCGAACGTGAGCGCGACCACGCCTGGACAGATGCGCTTGCCGCCGGCCCGCCCCCCTGCTCTCGGCGCGACGGCGCCCGGTTACAGACTGCCGCCGGACCGGCCGTGATGCGGTTACCGACCGCTGCGCGAAGGTGGTCCAACTTGTGGGAAGACAGCCTGACGCCGGCCCGGACCGATCGCAACGCCCCTCCCATGGCAGCGGACACGCTCGATGTACCGGCAGGCCGGTTTGCCCACGCCCGGCGCCGCATGCACGCGCCAAGTCACGCCACTGCGGGTTCAGCCTGCTGTTCGTACTGAAGCCATCGCTTGCCGATCGGCGCTAGCGATACCGGGAGCATGGTGCCGCGTCCGGGGGCGGGACCGTGTGGCGGCATGAATGCCGCCACCGAGCCTACATGGACGTACTTGCGGCGTGTCCCGACACCGGATGCGGCGCCGCGTTGCCGACCGACTCCGCATACCGATCAATCGTGCGCACCGCATCTGTTGTTTCCATGCGAATGCTTCGGTCTGCTGCGGGGGCTTGCACGCGTACCGGCGTGGGACACGCCGCAAGTACGTCCATGTAGGCTCTGGCGCGGCATCCATGCCGCTCAAGGTCCCACACCGGCACGCGCGCAAGCACCACCGGTTGCTATCGGTTACGGAAGGAAAAGCACTGCTTGGTTGAGTGGTCGTGGCTCGGATCGAGTCTTCAGCTGCCACTGCAAAGATCAAATGTTGAGGCGATCTCAACGACATGAAGCGCCAACTCCGCAGGCACGATGGCTGCCTGAAAGCAGTGCTCGCCGATCAGCACTAGCCATATTGGGAGCGTGGTGCCGCGTCCGGGGGCGGGACCGTGTGGCGGCATGGATGCCGCCACCGAGCCTACATGGACGTACTTGCGGCGTGTCCCGACACCGGATGCGGCGCCGCGCCGCCAACCGACTCCGCACACCGACCAACCCTGCGCATGAGATCTGCCAGTGCTCCGTAGAAGCTTCGGTCTACGGCGGGCGCTTGCACGCGTACCGGCGTGGGACACGCCGCAAGTACGTCCGTGTAGGCTCTGGCGCGGCATCCATGCCGCTCAAGGTCCCACACCGGTACGCGCGCAAGCACCACCGGTTGTTGTCGGTTGCGGAAACAAAAGCCAAGGGCTCGCTGCGCTGCACGTCCTCGAGAGCGTCACCATTGCTGACGCCATACCAGCAGTTGGCATGCAAACCACGCATGCCAATCCCGAATGCCCACTCCCCAATCCCGGCAGCAGCGGCGACCACACCAGCAGCCGCTGCGCGACGAGCCTGATCGCCGCCCTACAGCCCGTAGCGCTCCACCGCCTCCAGATGCGGGCGCGGGTCCTGATCGCAGGCCTCGGCCAGGCGCAGCCAGCACATCGGGTGCGCCCACTGCGCGGTTGCGGCCAGCAGGACGCGATGCAGTTCCAGCGGCGCCGCCGCTTCCGGCAGCGCCACGGTGAACAGCACGCCCGGCAGACCCGTGCTTGCATCTTCCGGGTCGAAAGCATCCGCGTGTGCCGGATCGACCACGCGATAGTCATCGCGGCTATGCAACCACAGCTTCCAGCCGCGCGCTTCGACGTCCTGCCGCAAGGCCTCGATCGCCTCCTCGCCAGGATGCACGCCATCCACCAGCCAGCTGCTGCCGTAACCGCCTGGCTCCAGCACATGCACCTGCGCATAGGTCGGCACGAACCGCTCGCGCTCGGCCTCGTCGTCCGGTGGCGGATACAGCAACTCCGCGTCGAACACCACCCAATCGCCGACATGCTGGCGCCGATGTGCCGGTGCATTTTCGACGATACGCGCGGTGACCGGGCCGGTGCGCCGTGCGTAGTACTCGGCTACCTCGCCGTCGTCCACGCAACGCACGATCACCCACCCCCAGGTTTCTTCGACCACGCCACTGGTGCCGCTCAGCTCCATGCCGAGCGCCAGCGCCGAGGCGCGCACCGCGTCCCACTGCTGCGCCGCGCTGGCCGCGGTCATGTGGTCCCAATGTGCGGAGCGCGGCTCCTCCATCAACTCGGTCAGCTGGCGATACACCTCGGCGGCTTCGGCGAAGCGGCCGGTGTTGAGATACATGCGCCCCAGCAAGCCGCGCGCGCCATGCGAGCCCGGCGACAATTCCAGCAACGCGGTGCAGGCCTGCTCCAGCGCCGGCCAATCGGCCAGCCGCTGGGCCAGCTGCGCCTCGCACCACAGCGCCGCCACCGGCACCAGCGGGCGATACAGCTGCGCCAGCCGCCGCAGGCCGGCTTCGTCGCCGCGGCCCAGCAACAGGTTCATCAGCCGGAAGGTCGGGCTGGTCTCGCGGTCGGCATGCCGCTGCACGAATGCCCACAGCAGCGCGATCGCCTCGTCGTCGGCCGCACACGCGCTCAGTGCCGACGCAGTGGTGTCCACCAACTCGGCGTCGTCGGGACGCTCGGCCACTGCCTGCAGCAACCACTGCGCCTCGCGCTCGGGATTCCGCGCCACGTCTTCGGCTTGTGCATCCAGCCACTGCAGCAACTGCTCAGCGGGCACCGGTGCCGGCTCGCCCGCCGGTGCGGCCTCGATGCGCGCAGCCAGGCCGTCCAGCAGTTGCGTGGCGCCACGGTCCTGGCGCAACTTGGGCACATGCGCACGCGCAAGCGCCAGGTGCCGGCGCGCGGTCCACACCGCACCACGCTGCAACGCCAGCGCGATCGCCATCTCGGCCGCTTCGATCAGGATGCGATGCGCACCCACCTGCGCGTAATGATCGAGCATCACCTGCAGGCGGCTGCCCAGATCCCAGGTGTTGCGCTCGGGCTGGCGCGATACCAGCACCACCACCGCACGCAACCAGTGCAGGCGGTAGCGCGGCGCAACCTCGCGCCACGGCAGAAAGGCTTCCAGTGCTTCGTCGTCGCGATTCAACATTGCCAAGGCACGGGCTTTCTGCAGGCGCCGCGGCTGACTGCAGTTGGCCCATTCGGCCCCTTCGCGCGCGGCTTCGCGTTCGCGCTGTTCGATCAGCGCCAGCGCCTCTTGCGCGCGACCCAGCGAGAGCAGGATCGAGATGCGCATGTCCGGCACGCCGTCGTAGATCTGCCCGCCATGCGCAACGATGGTCTGCGACTGCTGCTCCAGATAACTCAGTGCCGCCTCGCCGCGTCCATCGTCGAGCAGGGCATCGGCTTTTTCGCAGCTCAGGCACTGGTAGCACGACCAGCTCGGATCGATGCGGCCCAGCGTTTCCTCGCACACCTCGATGCGCTCTTCCACCCAGCCCGGACCGTCGATATTGGCGTAGCAGGCGGCCAGGTCCTGGGTCACGCACACCGACTGCGGGCACTCCACCGCATCGGCGCGATGCGCGCGTTCGAACAACGCCACCGCGTCGCTGAGCGCACGCTCGCCTTCGCAGAGATTGCCGACGCGGTTGCGCATTTCCCAATGCCCGACGAACACCTCCAGCCACGGATTGGCCAGCGTCTTGCCCAGCGCACGCGCCTCGGGCAACAGCGCTTCGGCGCGTTCGATCTGCAGATCGCAGATATGGTCGGTCAGGCGTGTCAGCAGCTGCGCATTCTGCGGCTGCCCGGCTTCGCCCAGATCGTCCTGCAGCTTCTCCACCCAGTTCCAGATTTCCATCGTGTTGCTCCTTCGATGCGGCGCTCAGCGCGCCAGCAGTTGGGTCACGGCCTCGGCAAGATCGCCAAAGGCCCGGTTCAAATCCGATCCGCCCGATGCGTTGGCACCCGGCTGCGGCTGGCTGCGCCCCTGCGTCGACACGATCACCTTGAGTGAGCGCAGCAACCGCGCCGCCACCGCCGCCTGCGGATTGCCGGCGCGCTGCGCCGCCAGCAGTGCCTGCAAGGCCGGGTTGTCGAGATTCAGATACAGCCGCTGGGTCTGCCGCGCCTGGATCCCCGCCGTGAACTGCCGGGCCAGCCGCAACGCGGCGGTGGACACGCGCTTGTCGTTCTCGTCCTGCTCCAGCCGGCGTTTGAGTTCGGCCTCGCGGTCGGGCACCACCACCAGCGGCAACGCCTCGGGGCTGAAGCGTGCCGGCACCAGCGCCTCGCCATCGCCCAGGTGCTGTTCCAGCCAGGCCAGTTCGTCGGCCGGCAACGTATCCAGCTGGAACAACTGCCGGTTGCCCTGCTCGGTGCCCAGCTCGACCAGGCGCACGCCCTTGGCCTGCGCCCAGCGGCGCAGGAACGGCACCACCGCATAGCGGTTTCCGTAGGCCACCGGCACGCCCATCGCGCGGAACAGCATTTCCTCGAAACCGCTGTCGCTGTCCAGGATCACATGTACCGCGCCACGCGCCGGCAACTGCTGCGCGGGCAGGTCGCCCTGCGAGGTCGGCACCCGCACGTGCTCCATCAGCAGCGCGAACAAACGCTCGTCGCACAGCGCCGCGCCCAGCAATGCCTCGTTGTGCCGCAGCAGGATGCGCCGCCAGGCTTCCGGCTGCTGGCGCGCCACATCGGCCAGGCCTTGCACCAGCGCTTCGGACAGCGCGTGCTGCACGGCCGTGTAGGTGGAATCGCGTTGCAGATCTTCGCGGCTGGCGGTGGGCGTCAAGCGATTGGACTCGATCACGCCCCCGATAAAGCCCGCCCAGGGTGGCAGCAGTTCGCGCGCGTTGTCGTCCAGCAGCATGCCGCGCAGGAACACCGACAGGTTGCGGTTGTCGCTGGTGCCGTAGGTGGCTCCGTCCTGCACCCACAGCAGGCCGACAGCATCGCTGCCCTCCTCCGCGCGCACCGGCATGCAGCACAAGGGCTCGAAGTTGCGCTCGAAACGCGCGGCAAACTCGCGTTGACGCCGCCAGGCCTGCACCGGATGCAACGGCACCGCATCGTGCATGCGCCACGGGGGCGGTTCGGGATTGATCGCCTGGGTATCGCCGCCGATCCAGATCGGCTCGCGCAACAGCGCGCAATAACGCGACAGGATCTCGCGCAGCCGTGCTTCCTGGGCCAACGGCAGATAGTCCTCGTGCAGCTCCAGCACCACTTCCGTTCCGACCTGGGTACGTGCCGGGATCGGACTCACCGTGTATTGCTCGGCATTGCTGGAGATATAGCAATGCCCCAGCGTCGGGCTCTGGTAGGAGGTGGTGCGCACGGTGACGCGGCGCGCCAGCACGAAGGCCGACAGAAAGCCCAGCCCGAACATGCCGATCAGGCCGCTGTCCTCATGCCCGCCCTGACGCAGGCCACGCGTATACCCCACGCCGACGGTGGCCAGATAATCGTGGATTTCCTGCTGGGTCAGCCCGGCGCCGGTATCGACGATGCGCACGATGCCCTGGGCAGCATCGGCATGCACTTCGATACGCGATTGGCCTTGCCAGTCGGGTTGTTCCAAGCGGCGCCGCAGGATCGAGTCGTGCGCGTTCTGCACCAGCTCGCGCAGCGCGACCACCGGCGTGGAATACAGATGCTTGCTGAGAACGGACATCAATCCGTTGAGATCGACGCCTGCGCGGCGGATCTGGGAGGCGTCCGTCGCCTCGGAGGTGTGATCTTGCATGATCGTTCGTCGTTTCCTTGGCGGCCACGCCCATCCTCGGACGCGCCTTCCTGGGTGGCAGTGCTAGCCGCACAGGATAGCCGCAAGCCGCCCCACACGCACGCACGTCACACTATGACGGCGTCTCGCGCGTGGCCGGCGCGCGGCCGCCACGGCAGCGCCCCCCTTGCAGAAACGACGCGCCACGGCCTGCGTCGACGCATGGCCGTGGCGCGCAACGGCTTACCGCTGCAAGGTTTCCATCGGCGCCTCATTGAAATGCTGGCGATAGCCCTTGGCCAAGGCCGACCGGCTGCCCACGCCCCAGCGGCTCGCCGCCTGCAGCACGCTGCCGCAGCCGCCTTCGGCCAACAGTTCGTCGCGGATGCTCTGCATCCGGTAACGCCGCAGCACCTGGGTCGGCGACAGCCCGGTGGCGGACTTGAACGCCTGCTGCAAGGCGCGCCCGGTCACGCCGATCTGCGCGGCCACCTCGTTGATGGACAGGTCCGAACGGTGCGCATTGGTGATCATGTAGGCGTAGGCGCGCCGATACTTGGCCGGCAGCCGCGCGGAGATGTCGTCGCTGACATGTGCCGGCGTGCCGCTTTCCAGTAGCCGCGGCGCCTGCACCTCGCTGCGCAGGCACTGTACCGCGCCCAGCGCGTACCGGTTGTACAGCAACAGCGCCTGCTCGGTCTTGCCCAGCGCCTGGCTGATCTTGGCCTGGCAATACTCGAACTCCAGATTCCAGCGCGGCGCGTGGTGACGTCCGGCACCGGCCAGGGCGCGCTCTGCCAGATCCGCGCGCCCCACCGCCAATGCGGCAAGCGCCAGTTCCACCTGCGCATCCTGCCGGGCGCATGGCGGGCACCCGGTGGCGGCGGCCGGCAGCGCATCGATCTGCGCATCGAAACCGAAGGTATCGCCACCGGCAATGCGCAGCAGGTTGCGCACGTGGCGCATGCGCTGGGCGAGCACCGGCATGCTCTCGGCCAGGTCGGCGATGCAGGCGCGCAACTCGTTGGGCTCGAACGCATGCGCCGCATCCTCCTGGCGCAGCGTGGCCTGCCAGAACACGTGGTCGCTCATCCGGTCGGCACGCCGGATGCGCAGCTGCGCGATCATGTCCAGACGCAGCGCGTTGGCGATGCGCTGCCACTCGGTTGCGCCGTTGTCCAGTTCCCCCAGCGCTTCGTTGGCACGCTCCAGCGTCTGCAGCGCCAGCGTGCTCTGGCCCAGATGGAAGTGGGTCAGCGCCTTGCCCAGCAGACTCTCCCCGCATAGGCAGGGCGGCGTTTCGCGGTCCATCGCCAGCTGTGCGAAGCAATTCAATGCAGCGCTCAGGCGGCGCTGGCTCAGCATCAACCAGGCGGTGTTGCGGCAGGACAGCAGCCGCAGTTGGCGCTGATGCCCGCGCATCGCCTTCAAGGCGTGGCGGTAGGCATCTTCGGCCTCCTCCTGGTATTCGAGGATCAACAATGCATCGCCGCTGGCACCGAGCAGGCTGACTTCATCCTCTGCACCATCCGGGGCGGCCTGGCCGTCGCGGCGTTGTTGAAGATGTTGCAGACCTTGCGGCCAGGCACCAACCAGCATCCTGCTTGTATAGATAGGAAGACGGTCTGCGTACGACAACGCAGAGATTGCCGCGAAGTAGGTAGAAAGGATCATGCCGGGCTCTCTCATAGGGGGACGAGCAAAAACAACAATGCGCCGGTCTGGCTGGCGCAAACGATTGTATGCAGCGGATCCAATGGAATTTCTCACTCCAAGGCACTAAGAAAATCAAAAATCCTCACTCTGTCTGTCGGCGAACCAGTTAAGCGGCGTGCAGATAAAGGGCACTTTTTGCATACCGCCACCGCATGCGTGCATAGGACATTCCGCGCCATGCGAAGCCGTATTGAAGACAGGACGCCAGCCAAAAAAGCAATCGTCGGCCATTCGAGCACCTGAGCCCGTGCGCAGCTGGACCATTGTCCTGGCATGTCGCGGCGATGGCCGCGTGCAAGGTATTTCAGTAAATGAAGGATGCACTTCAAACCAATGCTGCCGCGTTCCATGACATCAACCGATGGCCCACATATTCCATGCGCGCTTCGCGCACGTGCAAATCGCAATACCGTGGTATAGACCTGGCATTGCATTCAACGACCTGGCGATCGTGCGTATTGTTTTCCGCCGGAACCATCGGCCCGCGTACCGCGCGATGTCGGAATTTTGTTAGTCGCCGTCAACGCATGCCCTGGATGTAAGAGCTGCGTTGCGCCTAAATGAGCGTACGTTAAAGCCGGCCCGCCCGAAGCCGAAGAAAAGTACGCAGCAGTGAAACTTTCTGGCTCCGCAATGGTACATACCATTCGTCCGGCCTCAGGCCGGATCCCCTGGCAGCCGAAGGCGATGGCGATGCACTTATCTATACATGTGGGTTTTGTATTGGCGCCTGCTGTCCATAACAGGCATCCAGCACATGACTGGTACGTGGGCAGACATGGGAAGGCCGGCTGATGCACGGCAACCCTACCGGCAAGCAAGGATCGGCTTTCCTGTTGACGCAGGACGCGCGTCTGGCATCGCAGGTCAATGCGAGCCTTGCACCGCTGGCCCCGAGTTTTGCGGTGTTTTCCGACGAACTCGAACTCCTGCGCTCGCTGCGGCATTCCCCCTGCGAGCTGCTGGTCTTCGACGCGACCTGCGTCGCGTCGGACGACAGCTCGCTGCTGGCCTGGCAACGCTGCCACAGCGGTCATCCCACGCCGCTGATCGTGCTGGGGCGTTTCGACTGTGCGCACGACATTCTGGCCTGGTACCGCGCCGGCGCACACGATGTGCTCGCCCTGCCGTTCAATTCCCACGAACTGCATGTACGCGCGGCATTGGCGCTTTCGCCGGTGGCCGAGGCGTGCTCCGAGAGCCAGCAGCTGAGTGTTGGTCCCTACCACCTGATTCGCGACGAAAATACCGTGTACCTGCACGGCAAGCCGATCGTGCTGACCGCACGCGAGTTCTCGATCGCCTGGCTGTTGTTTTCCAGCCCCGGCGTATGTTTCCGCCGCTGCCAGTTGGCCAAGGCGGTGTGGGGTAGCCACACCGAGTTCACCGACCGCACGATGGAGCAGCACATCTACAAGCTGCGCAAGAAGCTGCAGCTATGCAATCACAGCGGCGTGGTGCGCATCAGAACCGTGTATTCGCATGGCTACAAGCTGGAACTTGCTACGCCCGACAAGCACGCGCCCAGCAAGGCCATCAGCCCCAGCACCGCCCATCACGCCGCGGCCTGTTGACCAACGCGGGCTCGCAACAGCGGCAGCGCGGCGAACGGCGGCGAGCCGCGCTTGCTGCATGCCATCGGCGCCTGCAGTGCAGTGAGCCGTCCGCTGTGATGCGTTGATCTGGTCGGGCATTGGCTGGACTGCTTTTCGCCTGCTGCCACGCCGGGCGGAAAACCTGTCCACCTGGTAGTTCAATCATGTAGTGAACACACGAGCAGGCCCCTGCCCTATTGCCGCTCGACCGCTTCCCACGCCCTGGCAAGACGGTTACGTTTTTGCGGGCAGCTCAAAATGCCCCCATCGCACCAAGTGCCGCACTCGAACAGGTGCGTGCCCTTCGACAGCCTGAGCCGGCCGGCTCTCCAGAAACGACAATGGCGCGGAGGACTCCCCGCGCCATTGTTCGATCAGGAATTGCACCCGGTTACTGCTTGGGATTCTCGCCGTACTCGTTCGGGCCGGGCGTGCCTTCCAGGCACATGAAGACCAGCACGATGAAGCCACCGACGTAGGGCACCAGGCTGATCAGATAGAACCAGCCGGACTTGCCCTGGTCATGCAGGCGACGCACGGTCACCGCAATGCTCGGCACGATCAGTGCCAGTACGAAGATCCCCATGATGGCAAGCACCAGCCATGCCAGTGCGCCGGGACCGTTCTCGCCGCCCATCACTGCCGCCGCGATGCCGAACAAGCCGCCCAATACCAGCAGGACGATCGCCTGCAGCAGCATGAACATCCAATATTCCTTGCGGCGCGAGCGGCCATTGAAGTCGGCGTAGCGCTTGAGTGGCAACAACATCCATTCCATCGTGTTCTCCTGGTGACGCGCAGTGGGCGCTGTCTGTGATCCGGTGCACCGTGCAACGGGCCGCGCATGTTGCCATAGCCGCCCTCTGCTGAAAACGGTTTCTTACCGGCTGGCGGCATCTCGCGACTGCTGGCCGACCAACGGTCGCCGCAGTTGCCGGCGGCCAACCCGACAACCTCACTGATGCAACTCCGGCATCGCGCGCGCAATGTGTGCAGCCCTGCACCGGGGCGCGCGATCAGCTCACCGCGTGCAGCGCGATGCCCTGCGCACGCGCGCTCCCATCCCCCGCCGGCATCACTCGGCCGCCGCTTCCAGCGCCTGGCTCAGCCGCTCCACCGCGACGATCTCCATGCCCTTGATGCTGGCAACCTTGGGCGCGTTGGCCTTGGGCACGATCGCGCGCTTGAAGCCGTGGGTGGCGGCTTCTTTCAGACGGTCCTCGCCGTTGGGCACCGGCCGGATCTCGCCCGACAGCCCCACTTCGCCAAAGGCAATCGTCTTCTCCGACAGCGGCCGGTCGCGCAGCGAGGACAGCACTGCCAGCAGCACCGGCAGATCGGCAGCGGTTTCCTGCACGCGGATGCCGCCGACCACATTGACGAACACGTCCTGGTCGCCCACCACGATGCCGCCATGGCGATGCAGCACCGCCAGCAGCATCGCCAGCCGGTTCTGCTCCAGCCCCACCGCCACGCGCCGCGGATTGGACAGCGGCGAGGCGTCCACCAGTGCCTGCACCTCCACCATCAGCGGCCGGGTGCCTTCGCGGGTGACCATCACGCAGCTGCCCGGCTGCTGGGTGCTGCCGCCGGACAGGAAGATCGCCGACGGATTGGAGACCTCCTTGAGGCCCTTCTCGCCCATCGCGAACACGCCCAGCTCGTTGACCGCCCCGAAGCGGTTCTTGAACGCGCGCAGCAGGCGAAACCGGCTACCGCTCTCGCCTTCGAAGTACAGCACCGCATCGACCATGTGTTCCAGCACGCGCGGGCCGGCGATGCCGCCCTCCTTGGTCACATGACCAACCAGGAACACGGCGGTGCCGGTCTCCTTGGCATAGCGCACCAGCCGCGCCGCGCTCTCGCGCACCTGGCTGACCGAGCCCGGCGCCGCGGTCAGCGACTCGGTCCACAGCGTCTGGACCGAGTCGGCCACGATCAGCTTCGGCCGCGCCACGCTGGCATGCTGCAGGATGTTTTCGATGCCGGTTTCGGCCAGCGCATTCAAGCCTTCCAGCGGCAGATCCAGCCGCACCGCGCGCCCGGCCACCTGCGCCAGCGATTCCTCACCGGTCACGTACAGCACCGGCAGCGTGCTGGCCATGCTCGCCAGCGCCTGCAGCAACAATGTCGACTTGCCGATGCCGGGGTCGCCACCGATCAGCACCACCGCGCCTTCGACCAGCCCGCCCCCCAGTACCCGATCGAACTCGCCGATGCCCGTGGACACACGCGCCTGCTCGGACTGCTGCACATCCTTGAGCGCGGTGATCTTGGGCGCCTCGGCCTTGCCGGCCCAGCCGCTACGCCGCGAGGCCGCAGGCGAGGCCTTGCCGCCGGGCGTGGCGCTTTCGAGCACGATCTCGCTGAGCGTGTTCCAGACCCCGCATTCGGTGCACTGCCCCTGCCACTTGTTGTATTCGGCGCCGCACTCGCCGCAGACATAGGCCGTTTTCGCCTTCGCCATCGTCAGTTAACCCATCGCTTCCGGAGCGACAGGATAGTCGGCGTCGGTCTCAGGATGCGCGACGCTGGCTCGAGAGTCGGGAATCGGGAGTCGGGAATCGGGAATCGGGAATCGGGAATCGGACAGCTGACGCCGCCGCAGGAAGGGATGCAAGCACCCGTTCCTGCGGCGGCGTTCTCACCTGGCCGCATTGATGAGCGGACCAGTCGGCTGGCGCGCTGTCTCTCGATCGGTCGGCACCGGCATCGGTACCGACGAAGACCGGCGCCTGGCACTGCATGATCGATCGCAACCGGTCATGCAGCGCCAGGTTTTGCCACTGCTTGCTCGAATGGCTGCTGGCAGGCAATCGCCGCTCAGCGCGGCTTGTACAACTCGCTCAGGCGATCCGGCTTGCCGGGGATACGTTCCAGATGCGGATACAGCAGGCCGCCGTGGTAATCGATGCGCACGGTGTCGTAGCGGTCCAGGCGCTTGACCAGCAGTTCGATCGGCGCGGTGGTGCCCTTGGCCGCCTTGATCGCGTCCTTGATCACCTCGCTGCTGAAGGCGCGGCCGTTGACCGCCACGATGGTGTTGCCGGCGATCAGGCCGGCATTGAAGGCCGGGCCGTCCCAGAGCACATCACCGATGTCGCCAGAGGCCTTCAAGGACACGCCAAGCGAATAGGCTAGGTTGGCGTCCTTGTCGTCGCTCTCGTCGGCCTTGGTGGCCAGATTGGGCTCGTCGTTGTAGACCAGCTTCCAGCCATTGGCCTCGATGCCCCCGTTCAACGAGCCATGCCCGTCCATGCGGCTGCGCAACAGGCTGGCCCAGTCATAGGCGGCAATGGCGTTGAGCGTGGCGACGATGTCGTCGAAGGTGTACGGGTTGACGTCCCAGTCGCCGTTGTTCATGCCGAAGAACGCCTTGCCGAAATCGTCGATGGAGCGCTTGTTGTTGGTCAGCGCGCGCAACTTGCTGTCCACTTCCAGCCACATCATCTGGCCGCCGGAATAGTAGTCCTCGCTCATCTGATAGCTGCGGTACGCCTTGGGCCGGCGCATCGACATGGTCGGGTCGTTGGTGGTGTCCTGCACGGTGCGCCAGGCCATGCCGGGGCGCCCGCGCTCATAGCTCGCCGCCACGCCGGCCAGCATCTCGCGCGCCTGGTCCTGCGTCCAAAGGCCCGAACGCGCGGCCATCACTTCGCCCCAGAACTGGGTCTGGCCCTCGTACAGCCACAGCAGGCTGTCGCCCATCGGCACATTGAAGTTTGGCGTGGCCAGGTCGGCACCGCGACGGTACTTGCCGTTCCAGGAGTGGTTGAACTCGTGCGCGAGCAGATCGCGCCCGGTCCAGCTCTTGTCCCACTCGGTGAAGTACGTCGGCACGCCGCTGTTTTCGCTGGAGCGGTGATGCTCCAGGCCGATGCCACCCAGTTTCTTGGTCAGCGCCAGCAGGAATTCGTAATGATCGAAATGGCGCGCGCCGTAGAGCTTGTCCATCTGCTGCACCAGCGCTGCATGCGCCTTGATCTGCTCGGGCTTGGCCTCCAGCGACTTGGCTTCGTCGGCGAACACGTTGAGGTAGACCGGCTGCTTGCCGGCGCTCAGCTCCACGCGCTTGTAGTACTTGCCGGCGAACATCGGCGAATCGACCAGGTCGTCGAAATCGATCGGCTTGAAGGTCACCGTGTCGCCGACGCGGCGGTCGGTTTCCAGTGCCGTGGCATAGCTCCAGCCGGCTGGCAAGGTGACGCTGGCCTGGGCCTTGATGTTGCGTGCGAACACGCCGGCCGGATACAGCGCCGTGGTGTTCCACTGCAGGTTGAGCATCTCCGGGGTCATCATCACCCGGCCCTGGTTGGGGGCCTGCGGCGAGAGAAACTTGAACTCGGCCACCAGCTCGGTGGCGCCCTGGGGCACGTCCACGGTGAAGGCGTACACATCGAACTGGTCGCGCTTCCACGGCACCACCTTGCCATCGACCTTGATCACCAGACCGGCCAGCTTGTCGATCGGCCCGGTCGGCGAGTGATTGCCGGGAATCCACTGCGGATACAGCAGCGTCATCGGGCCGGGCTTGGCCGGCATGGTGGTTTTGACCTTGAAGATGCGGTGGGCCAGATCGGTGGCATCGACGTCGATCTTCAAGGTGCCGTCGAACGGCACGTCCTGCGGCGCAGCGGTTTGTGCGGCCGCAGGCAACGACAGTGCCGCCAGCAGCGACACGGACAACAAGGTGGGGATCTTCATCGCAACTCCGCAGGGACCTGGAACAGGCAAGCCCACGATGCTAAGCGCCTGCCTGCGCTTCCCCCGTATGCCATAGGTCATGCTGCGCAGCGATTCGCACGCAAAAAAAAAGCCGCCAGTGACCTGGCGGCTTCGTTCTGTCCGGTATGCGTCGATCCGGCGTGCCCGGATCGGGCGCCATGCCGTCTCAATGCATCATGTTGACGTTCATGTTGTGCAGCACCCACAGCGAACCCACGATCACGATGCCGATGATCAGCAGCGAGAACAGGCCCACCTGCACGTTGGAACGCTGCTCGGGCGAGCGGTCCATGTGCAGGAAGTACACCATGTGCACCAGCATCTGCACCGCGGCCATCAGCGAGATCACGATGACGGTGACACCCTTGGAGAACGCTCCACTCATCACCATCGCAAACGGGATGACGGTGAGGATCACGGCCATCACAAAGCCGATCAGGTAGGACTTCAGGCCGCCGGCATGTGCGTCGGCAGCGGTTTCATGCGCGTGGTGATTGGCCATTACAGCGCTCCCAGCAGGTAGACGACGGTGAACACACCGATCCAGATGATGTCCAGGAAATGCCAGAACAGGCTCAGGCAGGCCAGACGCGTGCTGTTGCGCGGGGTCAGGCCGTTCTTGGAGATCTGGATCACCAGCACTGCCATCCACAACAGGCCGGAAGCCACGTGCAGGCCGTGCGTCCCCACCAGGGTGAAGAAGGCCGACAGGAACGCGCTGCGTCCCGGACCCGCCCCTTCGTGGATCAGATGGTTGAACTCCCAGACTTCCATGCACAGAAAGCCGATGCCCAGCAGCGCGGTGACGCCCAGCCAGGCGTACAGCCCGGTCATGTTGCGCTTGTGCGCGGAAATCATCGCAACGCCGAAGCTCAGGCTGCTGAACAACAGCAGGAAGGTTTCCACCAGCACGAACTTCAGGTCGAACAGCTCCTTGGCGGTCGGTCCGTCCACCGTGGCGCCGGAGAGCACCGCATAGGTGGCGAACAGACCGGCGAACAGCAGGCAGTCGCTCATCAGGTAGACCCAGAACCCGAAGACGGTGTTGCCACCGGCATCGTGATGTTCGTGGTCGTCGTGGCCGCCCGCGTGGGCGGCGTGGTCTAGCGTGGTCGAGGAAGACATGGTCATACCACCTTCGCGGCCTGCGCCGCATGTTGCTGTTCGAGCAGGGCAAAGCGCGCGTTTTCGATACGCTCCACTTCGTCGGCCGGCACCCAGTAATCGATGTCGTCATCGAAGGTACGGGCGATGAAGCTGCCGATCATGCCGACCAGGCCGACGATGGCCAGCCACCAGATGTGCCAGATCAGACCGAAGCCCATCAGCACGCTGAAGGCGCCGATATACACGCCTGCACCAGTGTTGCGTGGCATGTGGATGGCCTCGTACTTGGACGGACGCACCCAGCCCTTGCCGTTCTGCTTGTCGGCCCAGAACTGATCGCGGTCGTCGATGTGCGGCAGCACGGCGAAGTTGTAGAACGGCGGCGGCGAGGAAGTGGCCCACTCCAGCGTCCGACCATCCCACGGATCGCCCGTGTGGTCCATGTGCTCCTTGCGCTTCCACACGCTGTAACCGATCTGCACCAGATTCAGGAAGATACCCAGGCCGATGATCGCAGCACCCGCCGCGGCGACATACAGCCACGGCGCCCACTCGGGGTGGTTGTAGGTGTTCATGCGACGGGTCATGCCCATGAAGCCGAGCACGTACAGCGGCATGAAGGCCACGAAGAAGCCGATGATCCAGCACCAGAACGAGGCCTTGCCGATCTTCTCGTTGAGCTTGAAGCCGAACGCCTTCGGGAACCAGTAGGTCAGGCCGGCCAGGTAGCCGAACACCACGCCGCCGATGATCACGTTATGGAAGTGCGCGATCAGGAACAGGCTGTTGTGCAGCACGAAGTCCACTGCCGGGATCGCCAGCATCACGCCGGTCATGCCGCCGATGGTGAAGGTGATGATGAAGCCGATCGTCCACAGCACCGGCGAGGTCATGTGCACACGACCGCGGAACATGGTGAACAGCCAGTTGAAGATCTTCACGCCGGTCGGGATCGAGATGATCATCGTCGTGATGCCGAAGAAGGCATTGACGTTGGCACCCGAGCCCATGGTGAAGAAGTGGTGCAACCACACCACGAACGACAGCACGCCGATGCACGAGGTGGCGTAGACCATCGAGGTATAGCCGAACAGGCGCTTGCGGCTGTAGGTGGCGATCAACTCGGAGAAGATGCCGAACGCCGGCAGGATCAGGATATAGACTTCCGGGTGACCCCAGATCCAGATCAGGTTGACGTACATCATGGCGTTGCCGCCACCGTCATTGGTGAAGAAGTGCGTGCCCAGGTAACGGTCGGCACCCAGCAGCGCCAGCGCCACGGTCAGGATCGGGAATGCGGCGATGATCAGGATGTTGGTGATCAGCGCGGTCCAGGTGAAGATCGGCATGCGCATCAGGGTCATGCCCGGCGCGCGCATCCGCATGATCGTCACGAAGAAGTTGATGCCGGTCAGCAAGGTGCCCAGGCCTGAGACCTGCAGCGCCCAGATGTAGTAGTCGACGCCGACCCCCGGACTGTATTCCAGCCCCGACAACGGCGGATACGCCAGCCAGCCGGTCTGGGCGAATTCGCCGACACCCAGCGAGATGTTGATCAGCGCCGCACCGGCCACGAACAGCCAGAAGCTCAGCGAGTTCAGGAACGGGAACGCCACGTCGCGCGCACCGATCTGCAGCGGCACGATCAGGTTCAACAGGCCGGTCATGAACGGCATGGCCATGAAGAAGATCATGATCACGCCGTGCGCGGTGAAGATCTGGTCGTAGTGATGCGGCGGCAGCACGCCTTCGCCGCCGTTACCTGCCAACGCCTGCTGGGTGCGCATCATCGCCGCATCGGCGAAGCCGCGCAGCAACATGACCAGCGCCACGATGATGTACATCACGCCGATGCGCTTGTGGTCCACCGAGGTGAACCACTCGTTCCACAGGTAGCCCCACAGCTTGTACTTGGTGATGGCGCCCGCGATGAGCAGGCCGAGCAGGCCTGCACCACCGAGTGCGACCATGATGATCGGCTCGTGGTACGGAACCGCCTCGATCGTAAGTTTGCCTAGCATCACTTGTCTCCAGAAGTGCACATGGCAACCGGCTCTGCAGCCGCTGCCTGATGGTCGCCATGGCCTTTGTTATGGCCCGGACCATTCATGTATTTGTCGACGAGCGAGCGGAACATGCCGTCCTGCACCGACGAGTAGTAGGTGACCGGATACTGTTCCTTGTCGTTGCGGTTGGCTGCCAGCACCTGGTACTCGGCGGCGTTCAACGCGGTCGGCGATGCCTTGACCTTGGCCACCCATGCATCGAAGCCGGCCTGATCGACGGCATGCGCCTTGAAGCTCATCTTCGAGAAACCGTGACCGCTGTAGTTGGTCGACAGGCCGAAGTATTCGCCCGGCTCGTTGGCCACCAGATGCAGCTTGGTTTCCATGCCGGCCATCGCGTAGATCATCGTGCCCAGGTGCGGGATGAAGAACGAATTCATCACCGTGTCGGAGGTGATCTTGAAGTTCAGCGGCGTATGCACCGGGAAGGCGATTTCGTTGACCGTGGCGATGTTCTGGTCCGGGTAGATGAACATCCACTTCCAGTCCAGCGACACCGCTTCGATGGTGATCGGCTTGACGTCCGAATCCAGCGGCCGGTACGGGTCCAGCGCGTGCGAGGAGCGCCAGGTCAGCACCGCCAGCACCAGGATGATCACGCACGGGATCGACCACACCACCACTTCGATGGCGGTGGAGTGCGACCAGTCCGGCTCGTAGCGCGCCTTCGTGTTGGACGCGCGGTACTTCCACGCGAACGCAATCGTCATCACGATCACCGGGATGACCACGATCAGCATCAGCACGACCGAGGTGATCAGCAGCTGCTTCTCGTCGTGGCCGATCTGGCCTTTCGGATTGAGAATGGCCGAACTGCAGCCTGCCAACAGCAGGAACGGCAGCATCAGGCCTGGACGAAGTACACGCCCGAGATGTTTCAACGGAATCATCGGTCGATCCAAGTGCGAAGGAACGCCAGCCTCGTTCGTCGTATCCAGGTGGGACTTGTCCTGACGGCACGCTTCCTGAAGGAAGGGGCCACGCAGACCGAAGACACGAGTTAGCTCCCTGATTTTAGACTTTGCTGCACCTGCACGAAACCCATCGGCAATGATCTGTCGCAATTAATGCGCGCAAAACTGTGCGACATGTTGTCGCAGCGCTGCGCAGGACGACAAAGATGCAGCCGCGGCCATCGATTGCGCCCGGCACGATGTGTGGCGTATATGGCCGGGCCAGCGGCAAGATGCGCATACTTCGGCCCAAACGCAGCTGGGCCGACCAATGGTCGACCCAGTGTTGAAGCAATGGTGCCGGAAATAGGAATCGAACCTACGACCTACGCATTACGAATGCGCCGCTCTACCAACTGAGCTATTCCGGCGAGCCGTGCATTGTAGGAGCGGAGCCGGTGCCCGGTCAATCGCCGCCAGGCGCCGCACTGCGTATCCCGGCCCCGGACCTGTGGACCATGGCCAGCGGAGGGCGACCACCTGCAGCTGCGAAGCAGCCGGGCTAGCCGCGAGGACCCGCCACCGCAAGCAGCCCGGAGCTCCCGCTTTCAGCTGACCAGGCGCAACCGCAATTCCTTGGGCAGGGCGAACACCATCGATTCCGGCTCGCCTTCCAGCTCCGACACACTGCTGGCGCCCAACTCGCGCAACCGCGCCAGCACGCCATCGACCAGCACCTGCGGTGCGGAGGCGCCGGCGGTCAGGCCGATGTGCTGCTTGCCGACGATCCAGGCCGGGTCGATCTCGCTGGCGTTGTCGATCAGGTAGGACTCCACCCCGTCGCGCCGGGCCAGCTCGCTGAGGCGATTGGAATTGGAGCTGTTGGGCGAACCGACCACCAGCACCAGGTCGCATTGGCGCGCGAGATCGCGCACCGCGTCCTGGCGGTTCTGGGTGGCGTAGCAGATATCGTCGTGGCGCGGCCCCTGCATGGCCGGGTAGCGCGCACGCAGGGCCTCGATGATGCCCATGGTGTCGTCCACCGACAGCGTGGTCTGGGTGGTGTAGGCAATGTTCTCCGGCTGGCGGATCTGCAGCGTGGAAACCTGCTCGATGTCCTCGACCAGATAGATCGTGCCCGCGCCGCGTTCGCGGCTCCACTGCCCCATCGTGCCTTCCACCTCCGGGTGTCCGGCGTGGCCGATCAGCACCACGTCGCGGCCGGCCCGGCAATGCCGCGCCACCTCGAAATGCACCTTGGTCACCAGCGGGCAGGTTGCGTCGAACACCTTCAGCCCGCGGCGCTCGGCTTCCTGGCGCACCGCCTGCGAGACGCCGTGTGCGCTGAAGATCACCGTGGCGTTGTCCGGCACCTCGTCCAGCTCTTCGACGAAGACCGCGCCGCGCTGCTTGAGGTCGTCGACCACGAAGCGGTTGTGCACCACTTCATGGCGCACATAGATCGGCGCGCCCAGCGTTTCGATCGCGCGCTTGACGATCTCGATCGCACGGTCGACACCGGCACAGAAACCACGGGGATTGGCGAGCAGGACATCCATGGCGGGCATTCTACGGGAATGGGGAATGGAGGATGGAACCGGGCGATGCCGGTACGCCGCGACTTCAGCGACGATTCCTACTTCCGGATCTCCGCCTCCCGCTTGCCGGACCTGTCGAACAGGCCGAATACCGCGATGCCGATGGCGCCGCCCACGATCGCCGAGTCGGCGATGTTGAACGCAGGCCAGGTATGGCTGCCGATATACCACTGGATGAAATCGACCACGTGGCCGTGCATCAGCCGGTCGATCACGTTGCCGATCGCCCCGCCGATCACCAGTGCATACGGCAACGCGCTGCGCCATTCGCCGCGCGCGGTACGCGACAGCCAGAACGCCAGCAGCCCGCTGATGCCCACTGCCAGCGCGGTGAAGAACCACAGCTGCCAGCCGCCGGCATCGCTCAGGAAGCTGAAGGCCGCGCCGGTGTTGTAGGTGCGGTACCAGTTCCAGAAGCCGTCGATCACCGGCACCGGGGTGTACTCGGGCAGGCTGGACAGCACCCAGGCCTTGCTCCACTGGTCCAGCCCGACCACCAGTGCCGACAGCAGCAACCAGATCAGGGCGGAGGGTTTGGGGCGTTGACTCATGTCGAAGGATCGCAGTTGGTGGTGACTTCTCCGACGCCGGAGAAGATGCCTGGATGGCGTTGGGGATGGCGGTTAGCGGAACAAAAGCTGGAAGACAGGCGGGCAAGGATGGCATGGACGCCCGAGCCAGCCGCCCTGCCCCGCATTGCCGCGTGCGCCACGCTTCAGCAAGCGAGGGACTGCGGCGCCGGGGCCATCGACGGCAGCGGTGGCTGCCGATGAGGTCGCGCGCAGGCGCACGCCCGGCCCATCCGGGTCTCGATCACGCGTGGCAGGATCGGCCCGCCACGCGCAATCATGCGCACCCAATCAGAACCAGCGACGCTCCTCGCCGGGGCCTTCGATATTGCTGACGCAGCGGCTGCACAGTTCCGGGTGACGCGGATCGCTGCCCACGCTGGCCTGGTGGTGCCAGCAGCGCACGCACTTGGCCTTGCTGGTCGGCTGCGCGCTGACGAAGATGTCGTCGGTGCTGGCCGCGGTGACGGTGACATCGCCACTGATGAACAGGAAGCGCAGCTCCTCGGCCAACGGCTGCCAACGCGCGGCAGTCTGTGCATCGGCGGCCACGGTGATCTCCGCTTCCAGCGCCGCACCGATCGCGCCATTGGCACGCATCGGCTCCAGCACCTTGGCTACCTGCTCGCGCAAGGCCAGCAGCTTGTCGACATCCGCACCGGTCAATGCAGCATCGGCCGGCAACGGCGCCAGGCCGTCATACCAGGTGGCGAACAGCACGTTGTCGGCGTGCTTGCCCGGCAGGTAGCCCCACAGCTCTTCGGCGGTGAAGCTCAGCACCGGTGCGATCCAGCGCACGAACGCCTCGGCCACGTGATACATCGCGCTCTGCGCCGAACGGCGGCCGCGTGCATCCTCGGCCATCGTGTACAGACGGTCCTTGGTCACGTCCAGATACAGCGAGCCCAGATCCACGCTGCAGAAATTCAGCAGCGCCTGCACGATCTCGGCAAAGTCGTAGCGCGCATACGCGGCGACGATCTTCTCCTGCAGCTCGTGCGCGCGATGCACGATCCAGCGGTCCAGCAGCACCATGTCGTCCAGCGCCACCAGATGCTGCAACGGATCGAAGCCATGCAGGTTGCCGAGCAGGAAGCGCGCGGTATTGCGCAGGCGACGGTACGCGTCGGCATTGCGCTTGAGGATCTCCTGCGACAGCGACATCTCGTTGCTGTAATCGGCCGAGGCGATCCACAGGCGCAGGATGTCCGCACCCAGGGTCTTCATGATGTCCTGCGGCTCGATGCCGTTACCCAGTGACTTGGACATCTTGCGGCCGTGCTCGTCCACGGTGAAGCCGTGGGTCAGGCACTGCTTGTACGGCGCCGCCCTGTCCATCGCCACGCCGGTTAGCAGCGAGGACTGGAACCAGCCACGGTGCTGATCGGAGCCTTCCAGGTACAGGTCGGCCGGCTTGGGCAGGCCGCGGTCCACCAGCACCGCTTCATGGGTCACGCCGGAGTCGAACCACACATCCAGGATGTCGGTGATCTTGTCGTAATCGGCGGCCTCATCGCCCAGCAGTTCGGCCGCGTCCAGCGTGTACCACACGTCCACGCCGCCCAGCTCCACGCGGTCGGCGACCTGGCGCAGCAACTCGGTGCTGCGCGGATGCGGCTCGCCGGTTTCGCGATGCACGAACAAGGCGATCGGCACGCCCCAGGTGCGCTGGCGCGAAATCGTCCAGTCCGGACGCCCGTCGACCATGCCGGCGATGCGTGCCTGGCCCCAGGACGGATACCAATGCACGTTGTCGATGGCCGCCAGCGCATCGGCGCGCAGGTTGGCCTGCTCCATCGAGATGAACCACTGCGGCGTGGCGCGGAATGCGATCGGCGTCTTGTGGCGCCAGCAATGCGGATAGCTGTGCTCCATCTTGCTGGCCGCCAGCAGCACGCCGGTGTCGCGCAGCGCCTCGATGAGGATGTCGTTGGCCTTCCAGATGTGCAGCCCGGCCAGCACGGTCTCGCCCAGCGGCGGCGTCGACGGCAGGTACACGCCGCGCCCGTCCACCGGGTTGATCTGCGCCGCGCCGTAACGCTCGAGCAGGCCGTACTGCTTGGAGACCTGGTAGTCCTCCTGGCCATGGCCCGGTGCGGTGTGCACCGCGCCGGTACCGTCCTCGGCCGACACGTGGTCGCCCAGCAACAGCGGGATTTCGCGCTCGGCATAGAACGGGTGGTTCAGCAGCATCTGCTCCAGCGCCGTACCCTTGGCATGCCCGTGCACCACCACCGTGTCCACGCCGTAGCGCGCCAGCGCCTTGCCGGCCAGGGCTTCGGCCACCACCAGCCAGCGCGGCTGGCCGCGATCGGCGGGGCCTTCGACCAGCACGTAGTCCAGGTCCGCGCCCAGGCTCACCGCCAACGACGCCGGCAGCGTCCACGGGGTGGTGGTCCAGATCGGCACCGCCACGCCCACGCCCGCCGGCAGGCTCGCGCCGAATGCAGCAGCCACGGCCGCCGGATCGCGCGCCGGATAGGCGATATCCACCGTCGGCGACACCTTGTCGGCGTATTCGATCTCGGCCTCGGCCAGCGCCGAGCCACAGTCGAAGCACCAATGCACCGGCTTGACGCCGCGGGTCAGATGGCCGTTGTCGACCACCTTGGCCAGCGCGCGGATCTCGTTGGCTTCGAAGCGGAAATCCAGCGTCTTGTACGGGTTGTCCCAGTCGCCGATCACGCCCAGGCGCTTGAAGTCGCGCCGCTGCAGGTCGATCTGCTCGGTGGCGTATTCACGGCACTTCTGGCGGAATTGCGCTGCATCCAGCTTCACGCCGACCTTGCCGTACTTTTTCTCGATCGCGATCTCGATCGGCAGGCCGTGGCAGTCCCAACCCGGGATGTAGGGCGCATCGAAGCCAGCCAGGTATTTCGACTTGACGATGATGTCCTTGAGGATCTTGTTGACCGCGTGACCCAGATGGATCTGGCCATTGGCATACGGCGGGCCGTCGTGCAGCACGAACAGCGGGCGCCCGGCCGCATTGGCGCGCAGTTGCGCGTACAGCCCCTCGCGCTCCCAGCGCTCCAGCATCGCCGGCTCGCGCTTGGGCAGGTCGCCGCGCATCGGGAATTCCGTCGCGGGCAGATGGAGAGTGGCTTTGTAGTCTTGGGTCACAGGTCTCTACCGTTGCGCTGCGTTGTCTGAAGTGTCTGCACTTACATGTGCAGACGTTTGCGAGGAACTCGCATGTCCATTGTCCGCACACGGATGTGCGGGCTCCTGCGAGGGACTCGCATCATAGGCGGGCTGTTGCGAGGAACTCGCATGTGTCGCAGAAACTGCGTGCCTGTCCAGCACCGCACGCGCCTGCTCGGCATCGCGGTGCATCTGCACCGTCAGCGCGTCCAGGCCGTCGAACTTCTCTTCGTCGCGCAACTTGGCGACGAATTCGACGGCGATATGCCGGCCGTACAGATCGCCCTGGAAGTCGAACAGGTGCGCTTCCAGCAGCGGCTCCACGCCGGCCACCGTCGGCCGCGTGCCGAAGCTGGAGACCGACGGCCACGGCCGCTCGGCCACACCATGCACCCAGGTTGCGTAAATACCCGACAGCGCCGGCGTGCGCGGAAACCGCAGATTGGCGGTTGGATAGCCCAACGTGCGTCCAAGCTGCTTGCCGCGCACCACCCGCCCGCCAATGGCGTACGGCCGGCCAAGCAATTGCCCGGCGTGCGCGAACTCGCCTGCACCCAGCAGCTCGCGGATGCGCGTGGCCGAGATGCGCTCGCCGTGCAGATGCACCGGCGCGATTTCGCCCGCTTCAAAACCGTAGCGCGCACCGAGCGCGCGCAGCAGGCCGATATCGCCACCACGCCGATGGCCGAAACGGAACTCCGGGCCGATCCAGACCTCCTTGGCGCATAGCCGGCCGACCAGGGCCAGCCGCACGAAATCCTCGGCGCTCATCGCCGACAGGCGGCCGTCGAAACGGATCATGCCCACGCTGTCGGCACCGAAGCCGTGCAGCCCTTCGATCTTGGCGCGGGCCAGGGTCAGCCGGGTCGGCGGCGCGGCCGGGGCGAAAAATTCGCGCGGCAGCGGCTCGAAGCTCACCGCCACCGCCGGCACGCCCAGCGCGCGCGCGCGCGCGACTGCGTGCTGCACCAATGCCCGATGCCCCAGGTGCAGGCCATCAAAGGCGCCGATGCAGACCACGCTTCCGTGCGGGAACAGCGTCCCGCCCTCGACGTCTCTAAACAGCCTGCTCATTCCTCGATCCAAACAGATGCCGGCCTGCCGGCCGACCCTCGTTGATGCATAACCCGCAAGTATAGCCGTGCCTGTCAACCCGCATGGGTGCCGCCCGGCCGGTGCCGCGCCAGCTGCGTCCCGGAAGCGGGCAGGCGATTGCGCGCCCGCCTGGCCGGCATCAACCCCCACCGTCTGACCGATGGCTCTGCACCCGCTCGGCCAGCCTGGCAGGCGACTAGCCTTCGCGCAGATGCCGCGGCCGCAAACCGAGCGCCACCTGCGCCACCAGATAAGTCGTCCCGCCGCTACCGACCAGCACTGCCAGCCAGCCGATGCGATCCCACTTGTCCATCACGGTGAACGATGGCAGCCACCACAGCAGGCTCAACAGCACCGCCACCATCGCCGCGCACGCCAGCAGCAGGCGCAGCGCATAGCCGGCCCAACCCGGCCGGCGCTGGTAGACGCCGGACTTGCCCAGCCAGTACCACAGCAAGCCCAGGTTGAGGTAACTCGACAGCGCGCTGGCAATGCCCAGCGCCAGATGCAGACCCGGCTGCTTGCCTAGCGCCTGCATCACGCCCTGCGCCTTGAGCTCGGGCGGCACCATGACCTGGTAGACCACCGCCAGCAAGGCGAAGTTGAACACCATGTTGGCGATCAACGCCGCCACGCCGGCCCGCACCGGGGTACGGGTGTCCTGGCGGGCGTAGAAGGCCGGCAGCAGCACCTTGAGCATGGCGTAAGCCGGCAGGCCGAAGCTCAGGCCATAGACCGACATCGCGGTCATCCGCGTGTCGAAGGCAGTGAACTGACGGTACTGGAACAAGGTCGCCACCAGCGGCTCGGCCAGCAGCAGCAAGCCGAGCATTGCCGGCACTGCGATCAACAGCGTGGTGCGGAACCCCCAGTCCAGCGCGCCGGAGAACGCACTGCGGTCGGTCTTGACGTGATGGCGCGCCAGCGCCGGCAGGATCACCGTGCCCAGCGCCACCCCGAACACGCCCAGCGGCAGCTCCAGAAAGCGGTCGGCCAGCGACAGCCACGACTGCGAGCCATCGGCCAGGCGCGCGGCGATGACCGTGTCCAGCATCAGGTTGATCTGCGCGATCGACGAACCGAACAGGGTCGGGATCATCAAGGTCAGCACCTTGCGCACGTCCGGATGCGTCCAGCCCCAGCGCGGCAGCGTCAGCAGATCGATGCCCCTCAAGGCCGGCAGCTGAAACAGCAACTGCAGCGCACCGGCCACCAGCACCGCCCAGCCCAACGCCAGGATCGGCACCTCCAGCCGCGGCGCCAGCCACAGGGCTCCGGCGATCATGCACAGGTTGAGGATCACCGGCGTCAGTGCCGGAATCGCAAACCGCTGAAAGCTGTTGAGCGCCCCGCCCGCCAGCGCGGTCAACGACACGAACAGCAGAAACGGAAACGTCAGCCGCAGCAGATCCACCAGCAGGCCGTACTTGTCCGGATCGGTGGCCGCGCCATCGGAAAACACCGACGCCAGCTGCGGGGTGAAGATCAGCCCCAGTGCGGTGATCACAAGCAACATGCCACCCAGCGTGCCGGACACCCGCGACATCAGCTCGCGCAGGTCCGCATGCGGGCGGGTTTCCTTGACTTCGGTGAACACCGGCACGAAGGCGGTGGCGAAGGAGCCCTCGGCGAACAGGCGACGCAGGAAATTGGGGATCCGGAATGCCACCCAGAACGCGTCGGTCACCGCATTGGCGCCAAAGGTGGTGGAGATCGCCTGGTCGCGGATCAGGCCCAATACCCGCGACACCATGGTCATACTGCTGAATGAGAGCAGGCCTCTCAACATGCCGGGCTTGCTCACGCAGCCTCCCTCTTGACAACTGACTTGACGTACATAACTAAGCCCATCATACTTTCCCGCTTGCTTTTTCCACTACACCGATTTTTCAGGAACCCACCACCGTGGCCAATATCAAGTCCGCCAAGAAGCGCGCCAAGCAGACCGTTGTGCGCAATGAGCGCAACACGGGCCAGCGTTCGATGCTGCGCACCGCCGTCAAGAAGGTGATCAAGGCCCTTGACGCCAACGATGCTGCAGGCGCCGAAGCTGCTTTCGCCGTCGCTCAGCCCATCCTCGACCGTTTCAGCGCCCGTGGCCTGATTCACAAGAACAAGGCTGCGCGTCACAAGAGCCGTCTGACCGCTCGCATCAAGGCCATCAAGGCCGCGTAAGCGCGCCGTGTCGGCATCACCGCAGGCCTGGCCTGCGGTGGCATAGAAAAACCCGGCCTTGGCCGGGTTTTTTGTGTGCCTGCGCATGCGCTCAGCCGGCATTGCGTGCCTCGAGCTCGTCCTCGCGCTGACGGTCGAAGAACGCCATGACGTCCTTCATGATCGGGAAGGTGCCATCGCGACCCAGCGCCGAGACCAGATACCACGGCGCGGTCCAGCCCAGTTCGGCCACGATCGTCTCGGCCGCGGCGCGCGCCTCGTCCTCGAACATCAGGTCGGCCTTGTTGAGCACCAGCCAGCGCGGCTTCTTCAGCAATTCGGGATCGTGACGTTCCAGTTCGCGCTCGATGGTGCGCACCTGATCCACCGGCGACGCCTCCACGCCACCATCCATCGGCGAGATGTCCACCAGATGCAGCAGCAGGCGGGTGCGCTGCAGATGGCGCAGGAACTGCGTGCCCAGCCCGGCACCGTCGGCCGCGCCCTCGATCAGGCCCGGCACGTCGGCGATGACGAAGCTGCGATACGCCTCGACACTGACTACGCCCAGATTCGGATACAGGGTGGTGAACGGATAGTCGGCCACCTTCGGTGTCGCCGAGGACACCGCGCGGATCAGCGTGCTCTTGCCCGCGTTGGGAAAGCCCAGCAGGCCGACGTCGGCCAGCAGCTTCAGCTCCAGCTTGAGCAAGCGCTCCTCGCCCTCTTCACCGGTGGTGGACTGGCGCGGCGCACGGTTGACCGAGCTCTTGAAATGCATGTTGCCCAGGCCGCCCTTGCCGCCCTTGGCCACCAGCAGGCGATCGCCATGCTGGGTCAGGTCGCCGATGACCTCGTCGGTCTGCACGTTCATCACCACGGTGCCGACCGGCACCACGATGATGCGGTCTTCGCCACCCTTGCCGTAGGCCTGGCGGCCCATGCCGTTCTCGCCGCGCTGTGCCTTGAAGGTGCGCTCATGCCGGAAGTCGACCAGCGTATTGACGTTCTCGTCGGCCACGATCCACACGCTGCCGCCGTTGCCGCCATCACCGCCGTCGGGCCCGCCGAGCGGGATGAACTTCTCGCGGCGAAAGCCGACACAGCCATTGCCGCCATTGCCGGCACTGACCAGGATTTCTGCTTCGTCGACTAACTTCATGAGCTTGCAACCGGGAATTGGGAATGGGGAATAGGGAATCGGCCAAAGAAACCAGCCTACCCCCTGCCGGCGAGCGCACTCACCAGCAAGACAGCAAAGAGCGAGAAGAAACCTGGAGCCGGCTTTTCCGATTCCCGATTCCCTATTCCCCACTCCCGGCCGTCAAACGAAAAACCCCGCAAAAGCGGGGCTTTCCGTCTCGTCCACCGGGCAGCGATGCCTGGCGGACTGGCCTGCATGGAGCGGGCGATTACGCCTCGGCAACCACACTGACGGTACGACGCTTCTTCGGGCCCTTGGTGGAGAACTCCACCTTGCCGTCGACCAGCGCAAACAGCGTGTGGTCACGGCCGAGGCCGACGCCGGCGCCCGGATGAAACTGGGTGCCGCGCTGACGCACGATGATGTTGCCGGCATCGATGGCCTGGCCACCGAAGATCTTCACACCCAGGTACTTCGGGTTGGAATCGCGACCGTTGCGCGAGGAACCTACGCCTTTTTTATGTGCCATGACTGGTTCTCCTTACTTCTTATCGCCACCGGCAATGCCGGTGATCTCGATTTCGGTGTAGTACTGACGGTGTCCCTGACGCTTCATGTGGTGCTTGCGGCGACGGAACTTGATGATGCGCACCTTGTCGGCGCGGCCATGGGCCACGACCTTGGCGGTGACCGAGGCGCCCTTCAGCGCATCGCCCAGCTTGATGCCATCGCTATCGCCCAGCATCAGGACGGTGTCGAACTTGATCTCGTTGCCAGCTTCGACTTCGAGCTTTTCCACGCGGAGCGTTTCGCCCTGCGCGACGCGGTATTGCTTACCGCCGGTTACCAGAACTGCGTACATGACCAGGTTTTCCTCTGTAGTTATTATGGTCGCACTGACGTGCCCTAGGGCAGACAGGAGCGGGATTGTACGGGCTGACGGGGTTTGGGGTCAACCTGCCGGGCGCCGGGCCGCAGCCATGCCCGATCCACCCGTGCAACGCATCATCCGGCCGCCACAGCGGCCCGGTCAGACTGGCATTTGGGGCAATTGCCCTCACCTAGGTCGGCGGGTAGGCTGATCGACTGCCACTCATTCCTGCTGAGCACGCTCGCACCACTGCCGGTTCGCCGGCCCGACATCGGATCCCCCATGGCGATGGATTTCATCCGCATCCGCGGCGCGCGGACGCACAACCTCAAGAACATCGACCTCGACCTGCCTCGCGACAAGCTGATCGTGATCACCGGCCTGTCCGGCTCGGGCAAGTCGTCGCTGGCGTTCGACACCATCTATGCGGAGGGTCAGCGCCGCTACGTCGAGTCGCTGTCGGCGTATGCGCGCCAGTTCCTCAGCGTGATGGAAAAGCCGGACCTGGACCACATCGAAGGCCTGTCCCCGGCGATCTCGATCGAACAGAAATCGACCTCGCACAACCCCCGTTCCACGGTCGGCACCATCACCGAGATCTACGACTACCTGCGCCTGCTGTACGCGCGTGTCGGCCAGCCGCGTTGCCCCGATCATGGTTTCCCGCTGGAGGCGCAGACCGTCAGCCAGATGGTCGACCACATGCTCACGCAGGACCAGGAGCAGCGTTACATGCTGCTGGCGCCGGTGATCCGCGAGCGCAAGGGCGAACATGCCCAGGTCTTCGAGCAACTGCGCGCGCAGGGCTTCGTGCGCGTGCGCGTGGATGGCGAGTTGTACGAGATCGACGCGGTGCCGCCATTGGCGCTGCGCCAGAAGCACACCATCGAGGCGGTGATCGACCGATTCCGGCCGCGCGAGGACATCAAGCAACGGCTGGCGGAAAGCTTCGAGACCGCGCTCAAGCTCGGCGAAGGCATGGTTGCGGTGCAGTCGCTGGACGACCCGGCCGCCGCGCCGCACCTGTTCTCGTCCAAGTACAGCTGCCCGGTCTGCGATTACTCGCTGCCGGAGCTGGAGCCGCGGCTGTTTTCGTTCAACGCACCGGTGGGCGCCTGCCCGAGCTGCGATGGCCTGGGTGTGGCCGAGTTCTTCGACCCGGATCGTGTCGTGGTGCATCCGGAGCTGTCGCTGTCGGCCGGCGCGGTGCGTGGCTGGGATCGGCGCAACGCCTATTATTTCCAGCTGATCGCCTCGCTGGCCAAGCACTACAAGTTCGACGTGGATGCGGTGTGGAATTCGCTGCCGGCCAAGGTGCGCCAGGCGGTGCTGTTCGGCAGCGGCGATGAGGTGATCAGCTTCACCTACTTCACCGATGCGGGCGGGCGCACCACGCGCAAGCACCGTTTCGAAGGCATCCTGCCGAACCTGGAGCGCCGTTACCGCGAAACCGAATCGCCGGCCGTGCGCGAGGAGCTGAGCAAGTACGTCAGCCAGCAGCCCTGCCCGGCCTGCAACGGCACGCGACTGAATCGTGCCGCGCGCAACGTGTTCGTCGCCGACCGCCCGCTTCCCGAACTGGTGGTGCTGCCGGTCAACGAGGCACTGAGCTTTTTCCGTGGCTTGTCGTTGCCGGGCTGGCGCGGCGAGATCGCCAGCAAGATCGTCAAGGAGATCGGCGAGCGGCTGGGCTTCCTGGTCGATGTCGGCCTGGATTACCTGACGCTGGAGCGCAAGGCCGACACCCTGTCCGGCGGCGAGGCGCAGCGCATTCGCCTGGCCAGCCAGATCGGCGCCGGCCTGGTCGGGGTGATGTACGTGCTGGACGAGCCGTCGATCGGCCTGCATCAGCGCGACAACGAACGCCTGCTGGGCACGCTGACGCGGCTGCGCGACCTGGGCAACACCGTCATCGTCGTCGAGCATGACGAAGATGCGATCCGCCTGGCCGACTACGTGCTGGATATCGGCCCCGGCGCCGGCGTGCACGGCGGCGAAATCTGCGCGCAGGGCACGCTGCAGGACATCCTGGATGCGCCCGGCTCGCTGACCGGCCAGTACCTGTCCGGCAAGCGCCGCATCGAGATTCCCAAGCAGCGCCACAAGCCCAACCCGAAGATGATGCTGCATCTGCGTGGGGCCACCGGCAACAACCTGAAGAATGTCGATCTGGACATTCCGGCCGGCCTGCTGACCTGCATCACCGGCGTGTCCGGCTCGGGCAAGTCCACGCTGATCAACGACACCCTGTTTTCGCTGGCCGCCAACGAGATCAACGGTGCCTCGCATCCGGTGGCCGCGCATCGCGAGGTCGAGAACCTGGATCTGTTCGACAAGGTCGTGGATATCGACCAGTCGCCGATCGGGCGCACCCCGCGCTCCAATCCGGCCACCTATACCGGCATGTTCACGCCGTTGCGCGAGTTGTTCGCGCAGGTGCCGGAAGCGCGCGCGCGCGGGTATTCGCCGGGCCGTTTCAGCTTCAACGTGCGCGGCGGACGCTGCGAGGCCTGCCAGGGCGATGGCCTGATCAAGGTGGAGATGCACTTCCTGCCCGACGTCTACGTGCCCTGCGATGTCTGCCACGGCAAGCGCTACAACCGCGAGACGCTGGAGATCCGCTACAAGGGTTTCAACATCAGCGACGTGCTGCAGATGACCGTCGAGGACGCGCTGCGGCTGTTCGAGCCGGTGCCGTCGATCGCACGCAAGCTGGAAACGCTGGTGGATGTGGGCCTGAGCTACATCAAGCTGGGCCAGAGCGCCACCACGCTGTCCGGCGGTGAGGCGCAGCGCGTCAAGTTGTCCAAGGAGCTGTCGCGTCGCGATACCGGACGCACCCTGTACATCCTCGACGAGCCGACCACCGGCCTGCACTTCCACGACATCGAGGCGCTGCTCGGCGTGCTGCACAAGCTGCGCGACGAGGGCAACACGGTGGTGGTGATCGAACACAACCTGGACGTGATCAAGACCGCCGACTGGATCGTGGACCTGGGCCCGGAAGGCGGCCATCGTGGCGGCAGCATCCTGGTCTCCGGCACGCCGGAAGATGTGGCTGCGCACAAGGCGTCCTACACCGGACAGTTCCTGGCCAAGATGCTGCCGTCGGTGAAGGCGCGCGAGACCCGGCCGGCGGCGATGGCCAACAAGCCCGACGCGCGTCCGCCACGCAAGGTCAAACCGGAGAAGGTGGCGAAAGTCGCCAAGTCCGCCACCAAGAAAACCGCGAAGAAGAAGGCAAGCTGATGAGCGAAGAGCACAAGGTGTTGGCACGCATCCCGATCAGCGTGCGCTGGCGCGACATGGACAGCATGGGCCATGTCAACAACGCCAAGTACATTTCGTATCTGGAAGAAGCGCGCGTGCGCTGGATGCTGGGCGTGCAAGGCGTGGCGATGACCGACCGTATCGCGCCGGTGGTTGCGGCCACCAACGTCAACTACAAGCGCCCACTGGTGTGGCCGAACGACATCCTGGTGGAACTGTTCGTCGAACGCCTGGGCAGCAGCAGCATCACCATCGGCCACCGCATCCTCGACCAGAAGGACGAGGGCGTGCTGTATTCGGATGGCAACGTGGTGGTGGTGTGGATCGATACGCAGACCGGCAAGAGCGCATCGCTGCCGGACGCGGTACGCGCTGCCAGCAGCTGAGATTTGCCAGTTGTGCGCTGGATCTCCAACGCCATAAGACGACGGCGGATCTTCCGGGAGCCGCCGTTTTTGTTTGCAGCGATCCTGTCATGCCGCTGCGCGATATCACCGACAGGCCGCGTGATCGGGAACGGACCGACACAATGAAGTGACAGCCTGCTCGCCACCACGCATCGCGTTTGATCGGCTACATCGCGCAGTGGGCTCTGCAAGGACTGCAGCCTGCGAGGCTACAGCCTCGCTCAGCCACGCCCTGCGCGCGGTTACGCCCCCGGCGCGCGCTTGCGCGCCTGCAGCGTGGTCTTGATCTGGCGGCCATCCTGCAGGGTGAAGGTCACCGGCACCTGCGCGCCTTCCTGCAGCGGCGCACGCGCTTCCATCAGCATCAGATGCAGACCGCCCGGCGCAAGCGGCACCGACCTGCCGGCCGGCAACGCCAGCTCCGGCACCGCGCGCATGCGGCTGACACCATTGGTCTGCGTGGTCTCGTGGATGGACACATCGGCAAACGCACTGCTCCTGGCCGCGATGACCTTCGACGGCTGCGCACAGCCGTTGTGGAACTGCCCGAATCCCGCTGCCATGCCCATGCCACCAGGCGGCGGAATGCGGATCCAGCCGTCCTTGAACTCGGGCAGGCACTGCGCGCCAGCGCCTGCACTTGCCAGCATCAGCAACGCACCCAGCAGCAGGCACCGCTGCATGCGCCGCCTGCTTCGACTGCCGTCTATCATGACCCAACCTCCAGGAGCCCCGAATGAGCATCCAGATCTTAGACCATGGCCGTCTTCGCGAAATCCGTCTGGCGCGCCCGCCGGTCAATGCACTGGACAGCGCGTTGTGCCAGGCGCTGAGCGTTGCGGTGCAGCAGGCCGGCGAGGAGACCGACGGCATCGTGCTGTCGGGCAGCGAGCGGATCTTTTCCGGTGGCATGGACGTGCCGCACCTGCTGGCGCACGGCACCGACCGTGCCGCGTTGCTGGCCAGCTGGACGGCCTTCTTCGAGGCCGCACAGGCGCTGGCCAACAGCCGCGTGCCGGTGGTGGCGGCCATCGGCGGGCATGCGCCGGCCGGCGGCTGCGTGCTGGCGCTGTGCTGCGACTACCGGGTGATGGCGCGCAGCGCCGATACCGCCAGGCCCTATGCGATCGGCTTGAACGAGGTGCAGGTGGGCCTAGCCGCACCGGAAGGCATCCAGCGCCTGTTGCGCCGTGTGGTCGGTGCGCACCGCGCCGAGCGCCTGCTGATCTCCGGCCAATTGCTGCCTGCCGAACAGGCGGTCACGATCGGCCTGGTCGACGAACTGGTCGATGGCGACCTGGTCACCGCCCGCGCGGTGGCCTGGCTGCAGGAGCTGCAGCAGCTGCCACGCCAGCCGATGCTGACCACGCGCGCGATTGCGCGCGCCGATCTGCGCGCGGCGCTGGCACCGGAGCTGATCCAGCTGGAGCGCTTTGTCGACGGCTGGTACGCGCCCGATGCACAGGCTGCCTTGCACGGCTTGGTCGCGCGGCTGCAGAAGGCCTGAAGCCGCTACCGGCACGGCGCGCACGGGTGGCCCGCTATAATCGCGGTCCGTCGCACGCCCAGGCCAGCCACTTGTCCGCCACTGCTGAACCCGTCGTCTCCGAACTGATCAGCCTGCTGTCGCTGGAGCGCCTGGAAGACAACCTGTTCCGCGGCCAGAGCCGCGATATCGGTACCAAGTACGTGTTCGGCGGGCAGGTGCTGGGCCAGGCGCTGGCGGCCGCGCAGGCCACCGTGGACAACGGCCGCCAGGCGCACTCCCTGCATGCTTATTTCCTGCGCGCCGGCAACATCGACCACCCGATCGTCTACGACGTCGACCGCACCCGCGATGGCGGCAGTTTTTCGGTGCGCCGGGTCACCGCGATCCAGCACGGCAAGGTGATCTTCTTCTGCGCGGCCTCGTTCCAGCAGCGCGAGGACGGCGCCGAGCATCAGTCGGTGATGCCGGTGGTGCCGCCGCCCGAAGACATCGAACCCACTCCGCCGTTGGCAGCGGAGGTGCTGGAGAAGCTGCCTGCCAAGGTGCAGCGCTGGCTGTCGCGTGGCGGGCCGTTCGAGTTTCGCCATGTCTTCCCGCGCGACGAACTCAGGCCGCCCAAGCGCCCGCCGTTCCAGCAGATGTGGCTGCGCCTGAGCGACCCGGTCGGCGACGACGTGGGCCTGCACCAGGCCTTGCTGGCATATGCCTCGGATTTTCAGCTGCTGGGCACCTCCACGTTTCCGCACGGCATCAGCTACTACACGCCGAACGTGCAGATGGCTTCGCTCGATCACGCGCTGTGGTTCCACCGCCCGTTCCGCACCGACGACTGGCTGCTGTATTCGCTCGACAGCCCCACCGCGCAGGGTTCGCGTGGCCTGGCGCGCGGGCAGTTCTTCACCCGCGATGGCGTGCTGGTCGCCAGCACCACGCAGGAAGGCCTGATCCGCGTGGTGCCCGACGGCAGTACGATCGCCGTGCCGGCAAACGACGTGCCATGTTGATGTCTCCACTGCGTTGGCCGTGCATCGGCATGCCGGTTGCCGCGTCCACCTTGCCGCGCGGATCGATGCCCCTGGCTTTCCTCTTCTTCAGCTCGGACACGCGCCCTCGCCATGCGCCCTGTTCGGCAATCGCCGGCACCCCTTAAGCATGCGCAAGATCTTCAGCAGTCAACGTATCGAAACCGCCGAAGGCGTGGCCGATCTCCTGCGCAACGCCGGCATCGACGTGCGCATGAGCAACGGCCGCTCCTACGAGAGCAAACGCAGCGGCCAGTTCAGCTACCTCGAACAGGGCAACGCGCAGGCCTATCCCACGGTGTGGATCGTGCACGCCGACGACCAGCCGCGCGCACGCGACCTGCTGCGCGACGCACGCCTGCTCGACACCACCCGCCGCGATCTGCCGAATGTGGAATACACCTTCCGCGACGGCGAAAACGGCTCCAGCACCAACGCGCGCAGCTGGGCCTGGCGCATCCGGCTGGTACTGCTGCTGGTGATCGGCGCGGTCGCCATGTTCGTGGTGCTGCGCCATCGCAATGCGCCCGACGCAGTCGGGCCGGCGGCACAGCCGGCAGCGCGGCAGGCGCCTGCCGGCACCACGGCGCCGCCAGCCGCAGAGGACGAAGAAGTGCGCGTGCGGATCCAGCCGGCGCGCTGAGCGCGATCAGCCAGGGTGCAACGCGGCCACCCGTCGCTGCGGTCGGCGCGCCACCACCATCCCCCCGGTCACATCCGGCGCTCGCATGCGTCATGCTGGGACCAGGACATGGATCACGCCGATGCACTCCGACACGCTGGAGCTGATGCTGCAACACGAATTGCCGGTCGCTGCCGCCGGCTGCCAGCAGGCGTATGGCCGCATCGTGCGCGCCTGCCAGAACACGGTGACCGCCATCGCGCTGGCGATCACCCGCGATATCGCTGCCAGCGAAGACATCGCACAGGAAGCCTTCCTGCGCGCCTGGCAGCGACTGGCACAATTGCATCAGCCGGCCAGCTTCCTGCCCTGGCTGCGGCAGATCACCCGCAACCTGGCGCGCGACTGGCTGCGCGCCAACCGGCATCGTGCACTCAGCGGCGAGGCGGCCGAGCTTGCGATCGCCATGGCCGCCGACCCGGCCCCCTCGCCCGCCGACCATCTGCTGCAGGTGGAAGAAGAAATCGCCGCGCTCGACATCATTTCGGCATTGCCCGAGGAAAGCCGCGAGACGCTGCTGCTGTACTACCGCGAAGGCCAGAGTTCACGGCAGGTCGCCGCACTGCTAGGCCTCAGCGACGCGGCCGTGCGCAAGCGCCTGTCGCGGGCGCGGGCCAGCGTGCGCGGCGAGCTGCTGCGCCGGTTCGGCGAATTCGCGCGTGGCAGCGCGCCCAGCGTGGCCTTTGCCACTGCGGTGACCTCGGCAACCCTGCTGGCCGCACCCGGGACGGCGAGCGCAGCCATCGTGCTGAGGGGCATGGGTGGCGCGGGCAAGTTAGGCGTGAGCGGGCTGACCGGATCGGCACTGGGTGGGGGCGGCGCTGCCGGTGCGCTGAGCCTCTGGCTTGGCATGCCGGCGCTGTTCGCCGCCGGCGCCGTGCTGGTTGCTGGAGTCGGCACGTACTGGTCGTGCTGGTATCTGCTGCGCTTTGCGCAGACCGCCGCCGAGGCCGCCGCGATCCGTCGTTTCCTGCACGCCACCACGCTGACATCGGTGCTGGTGGTGGGCGGCACGCTGCTGTTGAAACATCTGGATGCGGGCGCGTGGGCGTCGTTGCTGATGCTCTGCGCAGGCGTGGCGGTGCTCAACTATCAATCCATCCGGGTGCTGCCCCGCGTCATGCGCCCGATGCTGGAACGCGATGCGCAACGACGCGGCAGCACGCAGGCACCGCTGCTGTATCGCTGCATGTTCAGCCCGGGTGCGACGCTGGTGAGCACGGCGGCAGTCATGCTGCCCATCCTGCGGCACTACATGAAGCTGGGGATGCTCTGATCCCGGCGTGACGTCACCGCCGCAGGCACCAATGGCGAACATGTCCAATCAACAAAAAACGGCCCCCTGCTTGCGCAGGAGGCCGTCGGTCGATCGGCGCCTTGTTGCGTAGTGCGATTTACATGCTGCAGCGGATGCGGGGACTGCCCCGGTCGCAGCACTGCGACCGGGTAGCGCTACCGCGACGGGAGGAACTCAGTTGCCCGCAGCAGGCTTGGCCGGCATCGGACGCTTGCCGTGCTCGCCATGCTCGCCCGGACCGCGCGGGCCATGCTCGCCACGCTGCTTGGATGCGGCATCGAACTCGGCCTTGCTCAGCTTGCCGTCCTTGTCGGTGTCGGCCTTGGCAAACCACGCGTCGCGATGCTGCTGCATGCGCAGTTCACGGTCGGCGCGATCGACAAAGCCGTCCTTGTTGACGTCCATCTCATCGAAACGCGCAGCGAACTTGGGCTCGGCCTTGGCTTCTTCGCGGCTGATGCGGCCGTCCTTGTTGGTATCGAGCTTGCTCATCCATTCACCACGTCCACTACGCCCCGGGCCGCGGTGATGCGGGCGCTCGTCGCGCGACAGCTTGCCGTCCTTGTTGGTGTCCAGGGTGTCGAACTGTGCGGCCAGCTTGGGGTCGGCAGCGGCCTCGCTGCGATCGATCACGCCATCGCCGTTCTTGTCGAGTTTGGCAGGACGCGGCGCATCGCCGGCGGCAGGCGGAGCGGCGAACACCGCGCCGGTGGACAGGGCAGCCAGCACGGCCAGTGCGAGAAACGGTTTGCGAGACGTCATGGGAAACTCCTGGGATGTGGGAACCACACGCGGCACCTGCATGGGCCGCATCGCGTGGGTGGCGCATCCGGATCCACCGTGCGCTGCCACCAACACCCACATCAACGAGCCATCGGCGCGCGCGTTGACGCGGCGACCGGGCGTATTCATCCGGCGGACAGTCGCCGCTGTTGCGACGCGCAGGCGCTATCCTGACGCCATGGCCATCCACGCCGACACCCATGACGACCTGCGCCTGTTCCAGACGGGCGAGCATGCCTGTGGCTACTGGTCCGACCGCCGCGCACGCGACCTGGTGCTGGATCCGCACGATCCGCGGCTGGGCGCGATCTATCCGCAGGCCCTGGCATGGGGATTCCGTCGCTCCGGCGATCTTGTCTACCGGCCGCATTGCGAACATTGCCGCGCCTGCGTGCCGGTGCGCATCGCGGTGGATGCGTTCCGCCCCGATCGCAGCCAGCGCCGCTGCCTGGCGCGCAACACGGACCTGGTGGTGCGCGTGGTCGCCGCCGAACGCACCGACGAACAACTCGCGTTGTACCGGCAGTACCTCCAGCACCGCCATCCCGGCGGCGGCATGGACGAACATGGCGCCACCGAATTCGACCAGTTCCTGATCGGCGGCTGGTCGCATGGACGCTTCCTGGAAATTCGCGAACCCGCAGTGGCGCACGCGCCGGGGCGACTGCTCGCCGTTGCGGTCACCGATGTCACCGATCATGCGTTGTCGGCGGTGTATACGTTCTACGCACCGGATGCCACTGCGCGCAGCCTGGGCACATTCGCGATCCTGCAGCAGATCCAGTGGGCGCAACGCGAGCGCCGCGCGCATGTGTATCTGGGCTACTGGATCGACGGCCATGCCAAGATGAACTATAAGCGCCGCTTCAGCGCGCTGGAGGCCTACGACGGCCGCCAATGGCGCGGGCTTCCTGCCGCTGCACCGGAAGGTTGAACCACGCCGGGACGACATCGGCCTGTCGTCTTGCACATGCGAGAATGTGGCGATGATCAGACCTTTCTTACTGCTTGCGCTGACCGCGCTGTGCGCCGCCTGCGCACATCAGGCGACCTCTCCGGATACAAGCGCCAAGGCAACTGCCGCCTCCGCGCCGGCCCGGCTGCGCATCGCCACCTACAACACCTCGCTGTATTCCGACCAAGCCGGCGGCCTGGTGCGCGAGCTGCAAGGCGACAGCGCACACGCGCGCAAGATCGCCGCAGTGCTGCAGCGGGTACGCCCGGATCTGGTGCTGCTCAACGAGTTCGATTTCGACCCCGAGCACCGCGCCGCCGACCTGTTCCAGCAGCGCTATCTGCAGGTTGCCCAGCCGGGCGGCGGCGAGGCGTTGCGCTATCCGTACCGCTATCTGGCCCCGGTCAACACCGGCGTGCCGAGCGGCCTGGATCTGGACAACAACGGCAGCATCGGTGGCGACGGCCGCACCCGCGGCAACGATGCCTGGGGCTACGGACTGCACCCCGGCCAGTACGGCATGCTGGTGCTGTCGCGCTACCCGATCGATGCGCAGGCGGTGCGCAGTTTCCAGTTGTTGAAATGGAGCGCACTGCCGGGCGCGCTGCGGCCGACCGACCCATCCAGCAAACGATCGTTCTATCGCGATGCGATCTGGGCGCAGCTGCGGCTGTCGTCCAAATCGCATTGGGACGTGCCGGTGCGCACGCCGCTCGGTGTGGTGCATGCGCTGGTCTCGCACCCCACCCCGCCGGTGTTCGATGGCGCCGAAAAGCGCAACGTCGCACGCAACCATGACGAACTGCGGCTATGGCGCGAGTACCTGGACAATCCCAAGGACGCCGGCTGGCTGTGCGACGACCAGGGCCGCATCGGCGGGCTGCCCGCCGATGCGCGCTTCGTCATTCTCGGCGATCTCAATAACGACCCGGTCGATGGCGCCGGCCGGCACGATGCGATCCGCGCGTTGGTCACGCACCCGCGGGTGCTGCAGTACCCCGCGCCGCACAGTGCAGGCGGCCCGGAAAAAACCGCCGAGTACGCCGCGCAAGGCATCGCGCACAAGGGCGATGCGCACCAGGTCACCGGCGACTTCGGGCCGCAGGCGGGCACGATGCGCCTGGACTACGTGCTGCCTTCGCGCCAGTTCAGCTTGATCGGCAGCGGCATCTTCTGGCCCGCCAGCACCGCGCCCGAAGCGGCCATTGCCGACGGCAGCGATCATCATGCGGTGTGGGTGGATGTGGCTGGGGAGCCGTGATTGGGGATTGGGGATTCGAAGGGTCGGGCTGTTGCTTGTGGCGTGGCGCGAATGCAGCTTGTCGCCGCAATCGCGCCATGCCGATCACCGCACTCAGGCGTCCAGTTGAACCTGTAATGCCTCGGCGGCCGTACGCGCCTTCGCGCGCGCGGCGTCGATGCTGTCCGCGCGCGCCAGGGTGACGCCGACGCGGCGGTGACCGTCCACGCGCGGTTTGCCGAACAGACGCAACGCGGCATCCGGGTCGCGCAGGGCCTGCGCGACGTTGTCGAACACCGGGACGCCATGGCCATGGGCAAGCAGCGCGCACGAGGCCGACGGGCCGCTCTGACGGATCACGCCACCGTCCTGCGCACCGACCGGCAGGCCGAGAATCGCACGGGCGTGCAATGCGAATTCGCTCAGGTCCTGCGACACCAGCGTGACCAGGCCGGTGTCGTGCGGGCGCGGCGAGACTTCGCTGAACCAGACCTCGTCGCCCTTGACGAACAACTCCACGCCGAACAGGCCCAGGCCGCCCAGGTCGTCGGTGATGGCCTGCGCGATCTGCTGCGCGCGTTGCAGGGCGGCCGCTGACATCGGCTGCGGCTGCCAGCTTTCGCGGTAGTCGCCATCCTTCTGCCAATGCCCGATCGGGTCGCAGAACGACGTGCCGCCAGCATGCCGCACGGTCAGCAGGGTGATCTCGTAATCGAAGTCGATGAAGCCCTCGACGATGCAGCGGCCGGCACCGGCGCGTCCGCCGGTCTGGGCGTACTCCCAGGCCGCATCGATGTCCGCTTCGCTGCGCACGGTGCTCTGGCCCTTGCCCGAGGACGACATCACCGGCTTGACCACGCACGGCAGGCCGACCGCGGCGATCGCCTCGCGGTACTCGGCGGCCGTGTCGACAAAGCGATACGGCGAGGTCGGCAGGCCCAGCGTCTCGGCTGCCAGGCGGCGGATGCCTTCGCGGTCCATGGTCAGCCGTGCGGCGCGCGCGGTCGGGATGACCCGCTGGCCCTGCTCGCGTTCCAGCGCGACCAGCGTTTCGGTATGGATCGCCTCGATCTCCGGCACGATCAGGTGCGGTTGCTCCTGGGCGATCAGTGCGCGCAGCGCCTGCGGATCGAGCATGTCCAGCACATGCGAACGGTGTGCGACCTGCATCGCCGGCGCGTTGGCGTAGCGATCGGCGGCGATCACTTCCACCCCGAAGCGCTGCAATTCGATCGCCACTTCCTTGCCCAGCTCGCCCGAGCCCAGCAGCAACACGCGGGTGGCGGAAGGCGACAACGGCGTGCCGAGAGTAGTCATGAGCGCGGTCCAGATCGGATGGGGGGCCGCCATTCTAACGGGCAGCCATCACGACCGACGACCGAAGGCCTTGCATCGACTGATATCACTTTGATATCTTTTTTGCACTTCCCAAGGACACCGCCCTCATGAAAGAGAAGCCGATCAGCTCACTGCCGGGCATCCCCGTCGTTCTCGTCGCCGCTGCGGCATTCGCCGCTGCTGTCTGGATGCTGCTCACCGGCGACGCCAAGCCTGCAGCACTGATCACCACCGGTGTGGTCGGGGCGGCTGGCATCTTCTTCCTGGCCGGCCTGTACACCCTGGAACCGAACCAGGCGGCGGTGTTGAGCCTGTTCGGCAAGTACGTCGGCACGGTCAAGGACCCGGGCCTGCGCTGGAACAGCCCCTTCTACGCCAAGCGCCGGGTCAGCCAGCGCGTACGCAACTTCGAAAGCGGCCGGCTCAAGGTCAACGAACTGGACGGCAGCCCGATCGAGATCGCCGCGGTGATCGTGTGGCAGGTGCTGGATGCCTCCGAGGCGGTCTACAACGTCGACGACTACGAGAGCTTCGTGCATATCCAGTCCGAAGCGGCGCTGCGCGCGATGGCCACCAGCTACCCCTACGACCAGCACGAAGACGATCAGATCTCGCTGCGCAGCCATCCGGCCGAGATCAGCGAGCAGCTCAAGCGCCATCTGGACGAACGCCTCACCCAGGCCGGCGTGGACGTGATCGAGGCGCGCATCAGCCACCTCGCCTACGCGCCGGAAATCGCCCAGGCCATGTTGCAGCGTCAGCAGGCCAATGCGGTGATCGCCGCACGCACGCGCATCGTCGCCGGTGCGGTGGGCATGGTGGAAATGGCCTTGTCCGAGCTGCAGAAAAACGGCGTGGTGCAGCTGGACGAAGAGCGCAAGGCGCACATGGTCAGCAACCTGCTCACCGTGCTGTGTTCTGATCGCGGGACCCAACCGGTGGTCAACGCCGGCTCGCTGTATTGAGGTGATGCAATGAATGTCATGGTGCCGTTGGTCGTCGCGCTGTCCGGCTTGCCTGCACTGGCAATCGCCGCCTCCATCGGTGCGGACGACGACGAGCGTGCGCGCGGCCTGGGGCTGCGCTGGGCCTTGATCAGCCTGGTCATCCTGGTCGGTGCCGCCTGCCTGTACTGGGCCGGCGACAACCGCGCCGGCATCTACGCGGTGGTGATCGGCATGCTGGTCGGCGTGAACGTGTTGATCGTCTCGATGGTCATGCACCTGCGCCGCCACAGCGGCCGCGGGGAGCGCGAATGAGCGAGAAGAAGGCCTATCCGCTGCGCATCAACGCCGATGTACTGGCCGCCGCGCAGCGCTGGGCCGACGACGAACTGCGCAGCCTCAACGCGCAGATCGAATACCTGCTGCGCGATGCCCTGCGCAAGGCCGGGCGCCTGCCAAAACCGCGCGATGACAAGGAACCGCCGACATGAACACGCAGCTGGATTCTCCGCTTCTCGCGCTGACACACACACTCGCCGATAACATCAGGCGCGATGACAGCCGGGACGCATCGATTGCGCGAGGTCACTCTGGTGGGAAACTGACCAAGCTCACCAGGCACCGCACCCCGAGCACGACGTCGCTAATGTCGCTGGCGTTGAAGAAGACGCTCTGAGATGGCGAAGCGATCCGGCTCACCCCAAAGCACTGCCACAGCGCCCAAAGGGCGTGCCGGGCAACACCCGCAGCCGCGCCGACGCGACTATGCTGCGGCTCCGGCGACGCGCTGGAGCCTGGCAATCTGGCTGTGGCTACCGCTGTTGATCGCTGCCGGCCTCATCGCTACCGCGCATGCAAGCAGTCATGACGGACCCGGTACGCTGATGGGGCATTTGGGCATCCTGCTGACAGTGGCGGTGGCGTGCACGGTTGCGCACGCGCGACGCAGCGTCCAGCTGGACGACAACCGCCTGATCGTCCGCTCGACCTTCTTTACCAAGCGTGTGCCACTACACGCGCTCCGCCTGGACAGCGCACGCATTGTCGACCTGGCCGAACACACGGCGTTCAAACCGGGCCTGCAGTTGCTCGGCTTTGGTTATCCGGGATTCAAATCGGGGCATTACCGCAGCAAATCCGCAGCCAGAGGCTTTTATCTGCTGACCCATTCCAGGCGGGTGCTGATTCTGCCGTTGCGCGACAACGGCCTGGTGGTCCTCAGTCTTGAGCAGCCACACCAGTTGCTCGAGGATTTGCGCCAGCTGGCCGTACGCCACGCTTAGCCCTACCCTGTTGCGATGCGCCCGCCCCAGACCCTGCTGCTCAATACCACTGCCATCGAACTGTGGCCGGCAAACCTGCTGCGCGCGCGCAGCAACGCGGATGCGCGCGTGCTGGCACAGGCCGATTGGGTGCTGCGGCGCAAGCGTGACGGACGCTATCTGGCCGCGCATCTGCCGCAGGGCATGATGCCGTTGATCCCGCGGCTGGTACGCGAGCCGGGTCTGGACGACGCGCTGGACCGGCTGCAAGCCACCGCTGCGCGCGCACGACAGGCACGGGGCGCAGTGCTGGCCATCGACGGCTTACAAAACCGCTTGACCCAACTCGGGCTGGACGCAGACGACTATGTGCAGCGAACCGGCCTGCAGCTGACCGCCGAGCCGGCGACCTTGCACTTTGCCGGGCACGATCGCTTCGATCGGCCGCTATGGCTCAGCGCCGGCGCCGCGCGTGCGTGGCACTTCATGCGCGCCGCCGCATTGCACGCGGACATCGTGCTGGATGCCATCTCCGGCTACCGCAGCCACGATTATCAACTGGGCATCTTCGAGCGCAAGTTCGGGCGCGGACTCACACTCGAACAGATCCTGGCAGTCAATGCCGCCCCCGGTTTCAGCGAACACCACAGTGGCGACGCACTGGATATCGGCACCCCGGGCGAACCGCCGGCAGAAGAATCGTTTGAGGCCACGGCTGCGTTTGCCTGGCTGAGCAGCCACGCACCGCGTTTTGGCTATCGTTTGAGCTACCCACGCAATAACCTGCACGGCATCGTCTACGAGCCGTGGCATTGGCGCTGGCATGCAGGCTGATGCGTGCGACGGTCGCGCACGGGTCCCGTGCGCGATCACTCCTGCGAGCGCGGTGTCGGCACCTTGGCAGCCACGCTGAAGTCGGCGATCTTCCACAGATAGAACGCGGCATAGCTGCGGTACGGCCCCCAGCGTTCGCCGCGGATGGCCAGTTCCTTCGGCGTCGGCATCTGCTCCTGTCTGTCCACGCGCTGGGCGCCCTTGCGCACGCCAAGGTCGTCGACGGGCAGCAGGTCCGGGCGACCTAGCCGGAACATCAGCATCATTTCCACCGTCCAGCGGCCGATGCCGCGCACCGGCACCAGGGCCTGGACAATCGCTTCCTCGTCCATGAAGGCGAGCTTGCGCAGGGAAGGAATCTCGCCATCGCGCTCACGGCGCGCCAGATCGCGCAAGGCCAGCGACTTGTTGCCGGAGACACCGCACGCACGCAGTGCCGCATCGTCGATGCGACCAAGCGTGTCTGCATGCAGGCGCGACGCACCGATGGCCACTTCCACCCGTGCCACGATTGTCGATGCGGCCTTGCCGCTGAGCTGCTGAAACAGGATCGCGCGCGCCAACGCATCCACCGGGTCGAACGGCTTGCGCCAACCCGGCTGCGCGGCAATCGGGCCGATGCGCTTCATCCATGCACCCAGCGCGCGATCGCGCCGGGTCAGGTGCGCGAATGCGGCCTCCACATCGAATCCGCGGGCGTGGCGCGGCATGCTCAGCGCCTCAACGCGCCGATCGCCAGCACCACCCAGCCCAGCATCAGGCTGACCCCGCCAATCGGCGCCAGGCTGGTCGGCCAGTGCAACACCGCGCCACCGGCCAGGCTGCCGGCAAACAGCAGCGTGCCGAGCAACAGCAGATACAGGCCGATCCGGCCAAGCGCACGCGTCTCGGTGGCGCCGAGCACCGTCAGCACGGCGCCGTGGCCGAAGGCATACAGCGCTGCCAGTTGCAGCCGCGATTGCACCAGCGCATCGGTCACGCCATGCGAGGCATAGGCCGACAGGCCCACCGCGATGGCGGCCAGCAAGGCGCCGCAACACGCCAGCAGCGAAGGATGTTTCTTGCGACGTTCGAGCAGGGACATGAAGGCGGTTCCATTGCAGCGCCGTGGCGCAAAAAAAAACGCGCCGCAGGACTGCGGCGCGTTTTGGTCTGGATCAGGTCATCGTGGCGAAACGATTACTTGATGGCCCAGTAGACGTCGTAGGTACCGTCCTGTGTAAACGACTTGTCCACGCCGCCCTTCCACGACTCGTACGGACGCTCGGTCACGTCGTTGCCGTTGGTGGCAGCCCAGGCACGCAGGGAGCTACGCACTGCATCCAGGCCAGCCATGTGGCCTGCATAGGTCGCAAATGCGGAACGGTGTGCCTTGGTGCGCTCGTACTTGACCGGTGCTTCCGACGGGATGTTGACCTTCAACTCCTCGCCCGTGGCAGCAACCGGCGTTGCATCCACAGGTGCGGCAGCCGCGGCGTCATCCTTCTTGGCATCAGCCTTGGCGGTGTCGGCCTTGGCGTCGGTCTTCGGCGCGCCACCGGCACGCTTGCGGACCGGCTGCACCACGTCGAAGGCGTACTTGTCGGAGGCAAAGTCGGTGGTCACGATACGGACCGGACCAGCAGCCTCGAGGCCGTTGGCGTCCATCACGCGCTTGATCCACTCCTGGTTGTCCTTGATCGATTTCTTGATCGTCTCGTTGTCACGATCGATGTTGCCTGCGTTGACGACCAACAGGTCCTCGGCCGGCACATCGACGATCTTGAGATCGCTCAACACCGGCTTGCCGTCGAGCTGGGCGCGGTAGTCGAAATTCGGCACGGTGGCCAGTGCAGTCGCCAGACGCGACAGACCCAGCTTCAGGTCGTCGCCCACGTGGCGGCTGACATACAGACCGGCATAACGACCGAACAGGTTCCAGCCGTACTTGACGCTGTAGTCCTGGGTGATCTTGACGTTCTTGTTGTTCTTGCCAGTCGGCGCAAGGGTGAAGTTGGTGACTTTGTCGTAGCCCTTGGTGGGATCGTCGATCGAAATCTCAACACGCTCGTTCTTGACGCTGTTGGTGATCTCCCAGCTGCCGTCGCCGATGTAGCCTTCGGTGGAGCTGTATTCGACGCGTGCACCCTTGCCCTCTTCCGGGCCGACCAGCTTCAGCTGGATCTTCGGGTCACGCAGCACAAGCGGGTTCCAATCCTTGAAACGACGGAAGCTGTTCACGGTGTCGTAAACAATCGTCATCCTGCGGTTGGTCTCAACACTCTCGGACATCTGCCGCTCCGAGGGCAACACCAAGCCCACCACGACAAACAAGCCAGCCACGATCCCCAAGGCGATCAGGAACTCGATAATACGGGTCATTCAGGAGGTCTCCGGGGCCGATCCCACGGCCGGGTTGAGTGAAGCGAAGCCGCCATCCTAGCAGGCTTCGAGAAAGATGTTCAGTTGTGCGACGGGTAGCGCGGTCTTGCGGTGTCATCCACCGCGCAACCGCGCGGTCCATGACTGCGCAATCCCAACCTGCACAAGGGTTTGGGCAGAGTGCGCGCAGCTATCATGCACATCGCGCGATGCCTGTGTGTGATGCGATGGCTGCCGGCGCCGTTTTCGGCCTCCGGCAGCGCGCTGTATCCGGTCCGGAAACGACCAGACCACCCCGCCGCGCCCGCTGGCGCACGCGCGGCGGAGCGCACGCACCGCCGCAGGCCGGAAGCAGCGCCACCTGCGTTGCCGATCAGACCAATTGCAGTTCGAAGGCCTTCAACACCGCGCGGGTGCGGTCACGCACGCCGAGCTTGGACAGGATGTTGGAGACGTGGTTCTTGATGGTGCCCTCGGCCACGCCCAGCGAGTTGGCGATCTCCTTGTTGGAAAAGCCGCTGGCCATCAGCCGCAGGATCTCGGTCTCGCGGTCGGTCAGCGGATCGGGCCGGTCCAGGCTGACGAACTCGTTGCGCATGTGCTCCAGGCCCGACAGCAGGCGCTGGGTCACCGCCGGCTGCACCAGCGAGCCGCCGTCGGCCACGGTGCGGATCGCGCCGACCAGCTGCTCCAGCGAGACGTCCTTGAGCAGATAGCCCTTGGCGCCGGCCTTGAGTCCGGCCAGCACCAGCTGGTCGTCGTCGAAGGTGGTCAGGATGATGGTCGGCGGCAGCGTGCCGTTGCGCGAGAGCATCTGCAGCGCTTCCAGGCCGGACATCACCGGCATGCGCATGTCCATCAGCACCACGTCGGGCTGGATCTGCGGGATCTGCTCCACCGCCTGCTTGCCGTCGGAGGCCTCGGCCACCACTTCGATGCCGTTGTCCAGCGCCAGCAGCGAGCGGATGCCCTGGCGTACCAGGGTTTGGTCGTCGACCAGGCACACACGGATCATCAAAACACTCCTTGAGTAACGGCCGCAGGCATCAGTGCCGGCGCGCCTGGAACGGAGATGCGCAGGCCGAAGCCGCCACCCCGCCGGGTCTGGATCTCCAACTGGCCACCATACTGGTTCAGCCGTTCGCGCATGCCGCGTAGCCCGTTACCGGGCGCCACCGTCTCGGCGCCTTGGCCGTCGTCGCGCGCGTCGATCAGCACGCTGTCTCCGTCCCGGCGCACCTGGATCCACAGGTTGCGCGCACCGGCGTGGCGCACCGCATTGGTGATGATTTCCTGGGTACAGCGCAGCAGCACATGCGCGCGCTCGGGATCGTCCAGGGTCAGCGGCTGGGCGATGTCCAGATGGATGTCCAGCGAGGGCACCTGGGTCACCAGCGGGCGCAGGGCCGCTTCCAGGTCGATCGCGCCGCTGTCGCGCAGCTGGCTGACCGCTTCGCGCACATCGGTGAGCAGCAGCTTGGCCAGCGTATGCGCCTGGCGCACATGCTCCTGGGCCTGGCCGTCGGTGATGTGGCCGGCCACTTCCAGGTTCAGGCTCAGCGCGGTGAGGTGGTGGCCGAGCAGGTCGTGCAGTTCGCGCGAGATGCGGGTGCGCTCGTTGACGCGGGCGCTTTCGGCCAGCAGCGCGCGGGTGGCGCGCAGCTCGGCATTGAGTCGGCGCTGTTCTTCGCGGGCATCGGTCTGCTGGCGCGCGACTAGGCTGGTCACGAAAATGAACATCGAGAAGCCGCCGTACAGCAACGACTGCATCAGCGCGGCGAACAGGGTGAAGTCCGGGCGCAGGTAATAGAACACCGGCAGCACCGCCAGCTGGCTGAGTACCAGCCAGGCCACGCCGATGCGCAGCGGCAGCAACCAGGGGATCACCCCGGCCGCCACCATCATCAGGATGCTGCCCAGCCCGGTTCCGCTCAGATAGCTCACCGCCAGCGCGAAGATGGTCAGCAGCAGCAGGATCAGCCGGTCGTACCAATGGGCGTGGCCGCCGCTGCTCAGGCCGCGGGTCAGCCAGAAGTAGCTGGCGCCGAAACCGACGAAGAACGCCGACATCAGCAGGCCCTCGGCCACGCTGCGGTGGTCGCCCTCCTCGGCGGCCGGCCAGTAGGTGTACACCAACGGCATGGCGATCATCGCCCAGGTGAACAGGCCGGCGAAGCGCAGGACGCGCGTATGACTGAGGTATCCCAACATGCAGGCATCTTAGGCGCTCGCCGGGCAGCTGCCCTCTTGCCGGAAGTCATGCTTGTGCTTGCACGGACGGACGGTCCCGGCAGCAAGACCTCCCGGCGTCGGCGTGGTGCGGCCGCCTCGTACGCACAGGGCCGGCACATGGCGGGTCGCCGCTTCAGGCCACGCATGCAATAATCCGACACAGATCCGATTTCGGGTCGAGAGCGTTACCCCACGGAGTCCCAATGTCGATCGTTATCCGCGACGTGCGCGAGCACGAGCTCGATTCCGTCCTGGCCCTGAACAACAATGCCGGACTGGCAATCCTGCCGCTGGATTCAACCAAGCTGCAACGTTTCTACGAGCAGGCCGAATATTTCCGCGTCGCCGAGCGCGACGGCAACCTGGCCGGGTTCCTGGTCGGGTTCGGCAGCGGCAGTGCGCATGACAGCAGCAATTTCGCCTGGTTCCGGGACCGTCACCCGGAATTCTTCTATATCGACCGCATCGTGGTCGCCAGCCGCCGTCGCGGCGGCGGCGTCGGGCGTGCGTTCTATGCCGATGTGCAGAGCTATACCGAGTTGCGCTACCCGCAACTGGCCTGCGAAGTGTTCCTGGACCATGGCGCCGATGCGGCGTTGCTGTTCCATGGCAGCTTCGGCTTTCGCGAGGTCGGCCAGAACACCATGGCCGATGTCGAGGTGCGCGCCAGCATGCTGATGAAAGACATGTGCAGCTATCCGTGGGTCAAGGAGACCTATGCCGGCAAGTTGCCGGACCATCTGCCGTGGGTCGGCCGGCCGCGGCATGCCGCCACCGACAACCCGTCGACGGGGAGCTGAGGCGTGGCAAGCGTGAATGTGGATTTCGAACAGGCCGGCGAACTGAAGATCGGCCAGGTGGGCATCGCCAACCTGCGCGTGCGCACGCTGGACGTCCCGCGCCTGGTGCGCGAGATGCGCGAACGCGTGACCCGCGCGCCGAAGTTGTTCGGACGCGCGGCGGTGATCCTGGATTTCGGCGGGCTGTCGCAGTTGCCGGACCTGGACACGGCCAAGGCGCTGCTGGACGGTCTGCGCGATGCCGGCGTATTGCCGGTGGCACTGGCCTACGGCACCAGCGAGATCGACCTGCTCTCGCAGCAGCTCGGCGTGCCGCTGCTGGCCAAGTTCCGGGCGCAATACGAGCCGACCGCGGTAAGCCCGCCGCCGCCCCCGCCTCC